>NZ_JBNQGD010000219.1:0-8095 GCF_050436765.1 Arachidicoccus sp.
AAAGAGTTTAAGCCGACATCGTGGAGTATTAGCAATAAAACTGCTATTTATTTGATGATGCTTTTCGTGACGATTGCAGGTATCTATCAGTTTGCTACTTTGCCAAAAGAGCAATTTCCTGATATTGTAATACCTACCATATATGTCCAAACTGTGTATGTAGGTAACTCTCCAAAAGACATGGAGAATTTAGTAACAAGACCTATAGAAAAGCAGATAAAAGGAATTACGGGTGCTAAAATTAAAAAATTTACCAGCACCTCTCAGCAAGATTATTCTGCGATTATCGTAGAGTTCGACACGAAAGTAAAAACAGAAGTTGCCTTACAGAAAGTAAAAGACGCCATAGATAAAGCCAAGCAGGATTTGCCTACCGATCTTACACAGGAGCCTACCGCATTGGAAGTAAACTTAAGTGATCAGCCTATTATGTATGTAAACCTGAGTGGCGATTACGACATGACTAAACTTAAAAAATATGCAGATGATTTAAAGGATAAGTTAGAAGATATACCACAATTAAACAGGGTAGATATTGTAGGTGCTCCTGAAAGAGAATTTCAGATTAATGTGGACAACTATAAAATGCAAAGTGCGGGTATTACTTTCAGTGATATAAGCAACGCAGTAAAAGGAGAAAACTTAGATATTAGCGGAGGGTTGTTGGATGTGGGTAATATGCAAAGGAATCTACAGCTTAAAGGACAATTTAAAACCAAATATGACCTGGAGAAAGTTGTTATTCGTAATACCAAAGGTGCACCTATATATTTAAAGGATATAGCAACCATAAAAGATACTACAAAAGATGCAGAAAGTTTTGCGCGCCTTGATGGCAAAAATGTGGTTACACTAAACATAATAAAACGCAGCGGAGAGAATTTAATTGAAACGAGTGAGGCGGTACAGCAAGCTGTAAAAGATGCTAGAGATGTAATTTATCCGAGCGATTTAAAAGTAGTGGTTACCGGTGACCAAAGCATTAAAACGAAATCTTCCTTTAACGATTTAGTGAATACTATCGTTATTGGTTTTATTTTGGTGCTCGTTGTATTGATGTTTTTCATGGGTGTCACCAATGCATTCTTTGTTGCATTGAGTGTGCCGTTGAGTATGTTTTTGGCCTTTGTGTTACTTCCGGGTGCCGATCTGATTATAGGTACCCATGTCACGTTAAATTTTATAGTACTTTTTGCCCTCTTATTTGGGCTGGGGATTATTGTGGATGACGCTATTGTGGTGATTGAAAATACGCACCGTATTTTCACAGAGGGGAAAGGGCGATTACCTATACATACAGCCACAAAAATGGCTGCCGGCGAGATCTTTGTTCCGGTGTTGGCGGGTACGCTTACGACCTTAGCGCCATTTTTTCCCTTACTGTTTTGGCCCGGTATCATTGGTAGATTCATGGTCTATTTGCCCACCATGCTCATCTTTACCTTGGCCGCGTCATTATTGGTTGCTTTTATTATGAATCCGGTTTTTGCGGTAGATTTTATGAATCACCCAGAAGGAACAAAAGAACCAAAATCCGCTATTTTTAAGAAGCCGGTCTTTTGGATAGTTATAGGTTTAGGGATCATACTCGATTTGTTGGGTGCTACATTCTTGGGTAACCTGATTATATTCTTTATGCTTTTGGTTTTATTGTATCGCTATGTTTTGGAGGGTGCTATACACTCATTCCAAAACAAAGTATTGCCTTGGATTATGAGCCATTATGAAAATTTATTGAAATGGGCACTGAAGGGATGGCGCCCGGTACACCTACTTTTGGGCACTGTAGGTATGTTGATTTTATCTATATTTTTATTTAGTGCTTCTGTGAGTTCTGGAAGAACAGGGATTGAGTTTTTCCCAAAAACAGATCCGAATCAAATATTTGTTTATTTAAAATTGCCAGTGGGTACAAGAGTAGAATATACCGATTCGGTGACAAAAGTATTGGAAGGAAAAGTAGATAAAATTTTAGGGATCGATTATAAAACTGGAAAGGCAAACCCAATTGTCGAAAGCGTTATTAGTAATGTGGCTATTGGAGCGGCGGACCCGGCTTCAGGGGATAGAAGCACGAGAAGTGAGTTAGGGCGTGTGCAGGTGAATTTTGTAGAATATGCGAAACGCAATGGTAAAGATACTAAGCCTTATTTGGATGAAATACGTGCGGCGATGAACGGTATTCCTGGAGCACAAATTACTGTCGATCAAGAAAGTTCCGGCCCCCCCACAGATCCACCAATTAATATTGAGGTATCAAGTGATAACTTTGACAATTTAGTGAAAACGGCCGTTAACCTAAAGAATTTTTTAGATAGCATTCAGGTGCCGGGAGTGGAAGATTTAAAAATGGATGTTGACTTAAATAATCCTGAATTAACGCTTACGGTAAATAGAGAGCTGGCTATGTCGGAAGGAGTCTCTTCTGCCCAAATTGGTCAGGCTATTCGTACCGCATTGTTTGGACTAGAAGTTTCTAAAATTAAAGACGGCAAAGACGAATATAAAATTCAATTGAGAAGTGATGAATTGCAGAGACAGAATTTATCCAATTTACTCAACATGAATATTTCTTTTAGAGATATTGCGAGTGGCGGAGCTATCAAGAATATTCCAATTGGTACCTTGGTTAAGGTAGAACCTACAAGTACATTTGGAAGCATTAAAAGAAAAAATCAGAAAAGGGTAATCACCTTAATCTCCAATGTATTGACCACGAAGGGGTACAATGCAACTGCAGTAAACAAAGTAATTAGTGATCACATTAAAGACTTTAAAGGTGGGGCTGAAGGAGTAACCATTAAGCAAACCGGTGAAGGAGAGCAGCAAGCAGAAACAGGTGCATTCTTAGGGAAAGCTTTGATGATCGCCCTTGGATTAATCTTATTGACTTTGGTGATACAATTTAATTCCGTAAGTAAATCTGTTATTATCCTTACAGAAATTGTATTTAGCGTAATTGGTGTGCTTCTCGGCATTACTATTTTTGGAATGACGGCCTCTGTACTGATGACGGGCTTAGGTGTTGTGGGACTGGCCGGTATTGTGGTGAAAAATGGTATTCTTGTTGTAGAGTTTGCTGATGAGTTACGAAGTAGAGGTTTGAAGACCCGGGAGGCAGTAATACAAGCAGGCAAAACGCGTATTATTCCTGTATTGCTTACAGCTGTGGCGGCGATACTTGGATTTATTCCTATTGCTGTTGGTTTCAACATTAATTTTATTACTTTGTTTTCTGAACTAAACCCGCATATTTTCTTTGGTGGAGATAATGTGGCCTTCTGGAAACCACTTAGTTGGACCATTATTTTTGGACTTGCTTTTGCCTTCTTTATGACGTTGATTATTGTACCAAGTATGTACTTAATTGCAGAAAGGTTGAAGCGCCCGATGCGCAAATTGTTTGGCGGGAAATGGATAAGCTTTATGGGCATTCCTCCATTAACCTTGATATTCATTCCGTTAATGATCGTTACCTATATAAAACATCGTAGAGATGTAAGAAGAAGGGCCCGCAGATTGAGTGGCAACAAGGGCTCCAGCGAAACCTGGATTGAGAGTTGGTTTTAATATTTTAATGATTTGATTTTGAATGAAGCCTGCGAAATTTTTCGCGGGCTTTGTTATAGATGGCGACCTAAAATCATTCATGCAGAACGCTCTTCAATGAAATATTGTTTTAATCATGTGGTTTTTATGTTCATCTATGCTAAAATAGCATAAGTTTTAGGTAATAAATTATCGTAAAATGAAAAATAAAAATGATTACTTTGGAAATAATTAATGAACATTGGTTATTCTAAAACGATAAATAAAAACTATGTCAAAAAACAAGTATCTCTTTCCATTCATTTTGGTGACTTCTTTGTTTTTTCTTTGGGGCTTTGCTTATGGGCTGTTAGATGTGCTGAACAAGCATTTCCAAGTAACATTAAATATTACAAAAACAAGATCAACCTTATTACAGGCGGCTTATTTTGGTGCTTATTTTATTATTGGTTTAATTGGAACTTTTGTCAATAAGTTTGATTATAAAAAAGGGATTATTTTTGGATTACTCATGTTTTCGCTGGGTGCATTTTTATTTTACCCGGCAGCTAACGCGGCTAATTTTAATTTCTTTTTAATTGCCTTATTTATTTTAGCTGCAGGTTGTGCATGTCTTGAAACGACTGCCAACCCTTATGTTACGGTTTTGGGTGACCCTGCTACTTCGGCTAATCGTTTGAATCTAAGTCAATGTTTCAACGGTGTTGGTTCTTTCTTCGGCCCCGTAATTGCGAGCCAGTTATTCTTCTCCAATGGCAATAACGATAACCTTGATTCCGTAAAAAATGTTTATTTAATTATTGCAGTAGTTGTGTTGCTAATTTCCTTTTTGTTTATGCGCACTAAACTGCCGGAAATAAAAGAAGAAGTTGTGGAGAATCTTTCGGAAGCAGAAGATAAAAAGCCATTATCCGCTCATAAACATTTTATCGGTGGCGTGATAGCACAGTTTTTTTATGTAGCTGCACAAGTAGGTGTGGCAGCTCTTTTCATAAATTATTGTACTGAAACAAAAGTAGATGCTGGTAAAGATTTTATATACAAAGGCGTCCAATCTCTAGCTGATGGTCTTTGTAATTTATTCAATGCTACTCATTTATCATTTGTGACGATTAGTAATGCAACCGCGGCTATTTTGTTTTCTGTTGGTCTAATACTTTTTACAGTAGGTCGTTTTGTAGGTACTGCTTTGATGAAGAAAATTGCGGCTAACAAACTGCTTACTATCTATGCTATTATCAATGTATTGCTTTGTTTGGTAGTAGTTTTCAACTATTCCTTCTTATCTATCGCGTCTTTAATGCTGGTATTCTTTTTTGAATCTATTATGTTCCCGACCATTTTCGCTTTAGGATTGAAGGGTATTGGTTCACATACCAAAAAAGGTGCATCCTTTATGATTATGTCTATCGTTGGTGGAGCGCTTGTGCCTTATTTTATGGGTGTTTTATCCGACAAATATTCTACCTCATTTTCTTATATCATCCCTATGCTTTGTTTTGTGATTGTTGCTTGGTATGGATGGGTAGGTTATCGGGTAAAGGGAAACAATGATAAAGTACAGGTAAATTTTGCGAAGCATTAAAATAAAAAGCAAATGAGACGTTATGCACTCGCGTTAGATTTAAAAGATGACGAACAACTCATCAGAGAATATGAACGGTACCACCAAAATATTTGGCCGGAAATAAGAAAGAGTATTGTTGATTCGGGAATAGAAAACATGCAAATATTTAGGACGGGTAATCGTCTTTTTATGTTGATGGAGGTGAATGATGATTTTTCTTTTGAGGCAAAAGGTAAGGCTGATGATACCAACGAAAAAGTTCAGCAATGGGAAGAGTTGATGTGGAAATTTCAGCAGCCGTTGCCATGGGCTAAAGCTGGTGAGAAGTGGGTGATGATGGATGGTATTTTTGATTTATAATAAACTGGTTCTTTATTAAAGTAAAACGAGATAGGACGATGTTTTTTACAGATTTGATCTTAATTACTTTCCTTTCTAAAGGCAATATACAGAGAACATCATCAAGAAAGAACGTAGAATTTTTGAGATAAATGTTCCGTCTGCAAATGGAAGTAATGGAGTAATGATCCTGTTCTATCAGCGCAAAATGTAAACAAATTTAAAGTATAAAAATGATTCACAAGAAATGGCTGGTATTTGCGTTTGTCTCGTTATTGATGACTGCTGCAGATGCGCAATATCAATCCAATTGGCAATCGCTCGATAAGCGCCCAGTTCCCGAATGGTACCGGAATGCGAAGTTCGGTATTTTTATTCACTGGGGGGTGTACTCAGTTCCTGCGTATTCACCAGTGGGAAATTATGCAGAGTGGTATCAACACGAACTTAAAAGTGGTAAACCCGATAACGCCGTTGTCAAGTATCAGAAAGAGAAATATGGAGACCAGAACTACTATGATTTAGCGAAATATTTTAAAGCGGAATTGTTTAATCCAACTGCATGGGCGGATTTATTTGAAAAATCTGGTGCAAAGTATGTGGTACTTACCTCTAAACATCATGATGGTTTTTGCCTCTGGCCAAGTAAGGAAGCTGACAGAGATTGGGGTTTTCCCTGGAATGCGGCAGAAGTAGGTCCCAAACAGGATTTGATAGGAGAGCTCTTTAAAGCGCTTCGTAAAACGGATGTTAAGCCCGGCTTGTATTACTCTTTATATGAATGGTACAATCCGTTATATTTGAAAGACCCGAAGGTATATGCCGAAAAGCATGCCATTGCTCAAATGAAAGATTTAATAGAGAATTACCACCCGGCTGTTTTGTGGACAGATGGTGACTGGGATCAAACGGATACTACCTGGCAGTCGACCAGGTTTTTGTCTTGGTTGTACAATGATAGCCCTGTTAAAGATAATATTGTTACCTATGATAGATGGGGAAGAGGGGTCCGCTTCCATCATGGAGAAGTATATACGCCTGAATATCAGCCTGGCGTAGATTTCAAGGGACATTATTTTGAAGAAAGTCAAGGTATGGGCTACTCCTATGGTTTTAATATTGCAGAGAATGCAACAGATTATAGCTCTGCTCAGTCGTTGATTTTAGAGTTGTCAGATATTGTAAGCCGAGGCGGAAATTTCTTGTTAGACATTGGACCTACTGCTGATGGCACGATAGATGCGATTATGCAGGAACGTTTGTTACAAATAGGCAAGTGGTTGTATGTAAATGGAGAAGCCATTTATGGGACACATCCTTGGAAAATAGCTTGTCAATGGTCTGGGGGAAAAAGAGATTATAAGACTAAAGCAAAAGAATCCTTATTGATAAAACAAACTATCGATCCGGATTCCGGTTATGCCACCAAGCAAATGTTCTTTACTTCCAAAGCAGATAGTTTATACTGCATACTTCCTAAATATCCAGATAATAATACAATAGTTATTAACGATGTTTCGTTAAACAAAAATGCACAAATTACTTTTTTGGCTACTGGCCAACAATTGTCTTGGAAAAAGCGTGGCAATGGTATTATTGTAACTTTACCCCCTTTTAATCCGAATAAAATAAAAATAACGGATGCCTATGTATTAAAGGTGGCAGGGGTGATTAGGTAGTTGAAAGTTAGATGCGTTTGTCAAAAAAAAATACGTTTAGGTCTGTTTTTTGAGGGTAATATTCCTCATTCGTTATTCATAAATTCTAGAGATGTTTAATTTAAAAAATAAAAATGCCATCATTACCGGAGCTGGTAGTGGTATAGGAAAAGCCACGGCGTTGGCTTTTGGGAAAGCTGGAGCAAATGTTCTTGTTGTAGATGTCAACAAAGATGCCTCAGAAACAACAGTAAGTGAAATCAAACAAAATGGTGGAAGCGCAATTGCATTGGTTGTAAATGTGACTGTACAAGCTGAAGTGGTTCTGGCGTTTCAAGAAGTGGGACAAATTGATATTTTGGTCAATAGTGCAGGGGTTTCTCATATCGGTAAACTGGAAACGACTACGCCCGATGATCTGGATAGAATTTACAATGTAAATGTAAAGGGAGTATATAATTGTATGTTTGCTGTAATAGAGTCGATGAAGAAGAAAGGTGGTGTTATTCTGAATTTGGCGTCCATTGCATCCAGTGTGGGTATTCCCGACCGGTTTGCTTATTCTATGAGTAAAGGAGCTGTGTTGGCAATGACATTATCAGTTGCCAAAGATTATATTAAAGAAGGGATTCGTTGCAATTGCATTTCTCCGGCTCGTGTGCATACGCCTTTTGTAGATGGATTTTTAGCCAAAAACTATCCCGGCAAAGAAGCCGAGATGTTTGAAAAATTATCACAAACACAACCTATTGGACGGATGGCAAAACCTGCAGAAATTGCCAATTTGATTTTATATTTATGTAGTGATGAAGCGAGCTTTATCACAGGCAGCGATTATCCTATTGACGGGGGATTTATTAAGTTGAATAATTAAGTCGGAAGCGAATGTAGGATGCTCAAAACTTGATGCTCCAAGAAAGCAAACGAATGCTTATATTTTTAATAGGAATAAATGGAACTCCGTTTCAAACGAATTGATTAA
>NZ_JBNQGD010000220.1:0-4540 GCF_050436765.1 Arachidicoccus sp.
CTTGCTTCGAAAGACAGATCAGCGTTTTGAAAAGGATAAAATTCCCCATGAGGTCCAACATGCAATTCAATAGTTGCACCAGCTTTCACGAGTACTTTTGGCCACTGAATAAACGCTGTGTAACTCAAAGGATCTTTAGCTTTTTGCGAGGTCTCCGCAAATAAAGCAACATTCGCATTATACATGGTTTTATTAGTAATAGACAATGTTATTCCCTTCGCATCAGATTTAACGATTTTGGCTTCTACATGGTCAAATACCCGCAGTCGTTTGGTGTCCGTTTGTAAATAAATACCGGGCAATTCCAACGCCATCAACATACCATTGGTCTCTGTCCAGGAATTACGAGTATGTATAAAATTACCCACACTTCCTTTGCCTTCCGCATCAGTAGGTTGAATACGTTCCATTGAGCTGCCAACCAGATCATTCGTGGTAATATGGTCAGGCGGAATATTTACCGCTTCTGCCTGTGCATGTTGAATATCATCGATTAAATCTGCATAAATTGAATCGCCGGTAGCACGATACAATTTAAATAAATAATCGCCCGATGAAGTACAAATACCGGGTGCTGCATGTTTGTTTTGAATACTCGCAAATACTGCACCAGCCATATGACACTTCAACTTTCCGATCTGACTATTGGGTGGAAAAACTTCGTCGTAAGACAATGTCCACGTCGCACACAAAGCAGCTTCGACTTTTGCTTTGTCCAACCACTTTATATCTTGCGTATAATGGTATAAGGCCATCAAGGATTCTAAAAAACCAAAGGCTGATTCAGAATTGGCATCCATAGAGATATCGCCACAGTCTCCACCTGTCAATCCTTGTTTCACAACATCTCTATTGTAATAATAATCTGCAGCCTCTTTTGCAACGTTAAGGAATTCGGGGTGATGAAAATAATCTGATGCCAGCGCCAGACCAGCGGGCGCAATAGCTCCGGCAGTAGAATTAAACACGGCAATCTCCCCCGTTTCAGGAACTATGTACTGACCAAATTGTCCATATTTTTTCCAGGTGTTTACAAATGCCTGAGCTAATTTCCTGGCAGCGTTTTCCCATTCGGGCTTTATAAAAGAGCCTTGTCCTTGTGCTTTCAGCAACATCAGGTGTTTCATGAACCACAGTAAGGCATCACAATTTTTTCGTACCATTGCCTGCCCTGCGGCAAAAGCAGCATTCATTTTATCGAAACGCAATTTGCCATCGGCGGTAATGCCACCATAAAAAAAACCGCTCTTGCCCTGTAGTTTGCTTATGATAAAATCTAACTCTTCACCAACACGCGCTCTTTCTTTCTCGTTATCCAGGGCAAGCATCGGATAAGTGTTCATCATACCACTTACCCATCCCAGTTGAAAATCGTTATTATTTTCCGGTTTATAGAAACTCCCTGCAGGAGTGGTGATCCAATTATTGCTGCAAATAGTCGTACCTAACTGTTCCAGTTTACTCATAGGTAACCAGTTGCGGGGATGGTTCTCGCCAGTAACAGATTTGCGCACCTGCATAAACTTCGTAAGCAAATCTGGAATACCATTTGCGTTAAAGACATATATTCTAAAATGCAGCGTCAGCATATCTCCTGCTTTCCAATCAGGTGCTTTATCTCCGCTTTCATGGAAATCGCCAAAGCCTGCCGCTAATTTTCTCATTGCAGGAGCAGTGATGGCAAAACTGCAACTATCTTGCGGTGCATTCTCCGCAATGGACAACCCATTATTTTCCCCCTTAGATCTTTGTTGCGTAAGTACAATGAAACCTTTGTTTTGGGCAGGCGAAAAAAAGCACATGGCAGGAGTTGAAGCATTACCGGTTTGTAAATCTATCAATGAAGCTTGATTTTTTTCTATTGATAGTCTTGGCTCATTCGATATGGTGAGCGGTACATTAGGATTGTAATACATATCCTTTGGGTAATCAGGATTGTAGCCATTGCCAATCGCATGATAACGATTGCCATTGTAGACAATTGCCGGAACTAACACGTAGTTATCTCTGCTCCATTTATCAAAGTTAAAGCAGACATCTACAACAGTAGAAGGCGCAGTTCCTTTTTTTAATTTAAAGGTCGTAGATACGTCCAACGCCTCTGGATGACCAACCACCTTTTTACTCTGTACCTGCACGCCCCAATTAGGATCTTGCTGCTGTGAATATTGAGATACCGAATATTCTTTCTTTAGATTTGTGTGATTATATTGCTTTATGGACAAAGACATATTTCCGTCAATCTGAGCCAACTCCTTGTTAACCTCTTTAAACGATTGCGCATTTAAAGCATAGCCAAAGAAAATCATCACAATTAAAAGCCCCGTTTTAGTTTGTACTTTCATTATATTATTTATTAGCATCTTTGGAGGGTTTGGAATTTTCATATTTATCTTAAAGCCTTTCCCCCTTACCAATCGCCGTTACGACTAATTCAAATTTTATATCATCATCCGCTGCATGTAATGTGCTAATGCTCATAACAGAATTTCCATGTGGCAATCTTAAAGAGCCAGAAGTGGGTATTGGCTCCATTTCTTTTCTGTTTTTATCAGCCAGATACAATTTATGACATTTGTAAATAATAAATTCTCTATTCGATATTTTTTTGTCAATTAAAAGCTCAACGCCATTGGGTAATTTAATTTTTACACCATCAACCCCCTTACCTTTTGGCGCATTAATTTGAATAGAGAAATCTAACGGTTGCAAATCGTATTCGTTTTTTAATTGCAGAGCCAATGGATTAAGATTTATCGGCTGATCACGAAAGCGGTTCTCGTAAACAGGGTAAAGAATGAAGACTTTTCTTCCTTTTTGTTCCAAATGAAATTTATAATTCAAGTCCCTGAGTTTTTCTTTTACTGCGCTGCTGAATATATCCTGCTTGCGGGCGTTTTCCCAAGTGCGCAAAGCATTAAAAATCCCCTCTTTTTCACCGGTTTTCTCTACAGTTTGCTGACTTAAGCCAAGCATATAAGTAGCGTCCCACCCTATTGATTTAGCTTCTAAATTTTCTGCATCATACACGCTCCAATCGGCACTTAGGCTTTGAATACCAAATGTTGCCGGCAAATAACTGCTGTGGAAAACATAGCGCATATCTTTTCCTTCGATACCCCATTTATTTAATACGGGATTAAACATGTGATCACCTCCACCAACGTTACATACACTCATGTAATGCCAGTTTCCCTCCTGTATGGCACTGCCCATTACTCTTAGGTACTTACCGCCATTGTTATGATAGCTATCAAATAACTCCCGAAAAAAACGTTTGAACGAATACTGCCCTTGCCCCTGATACATGCAGCTCTCCAGTCCGTCGAAATCAATATAATCCATGCCACCTTCGGTTAGCCATTTACCATAATAATCGGCATAAACCTTCTGTAAGTCCATATTGGGCGCGAAACCCTGATAACAATTTGGCTGCAATTTTACGATCACCGTTCCAGCGCTGTATGAACCTTTATGAGTCCCATACAACCCTCTCTTTACATGAAGAAAAGTATAAGGCTTGGTTGTTGTGATTCCATCATATTCAATCAGTTCTTTTCCAATTTTTAGGACATTGGTCTGGTTACCTTCCCAGCCGCCGAATTCATTAAAATGAGCTGTATCGGTGACAATTATAATGGTGTCAGATGCGGAAATATCTTTTGCAGTAAAACTCCGCTGCATAATCGCCAGGCTATCACTTGGCACGGGAGCCACATCGCTGTTATTATTTGGCTGTAAAAATTCACACAGCGTGTGCAGTCCGTAGCGGATACCATTGTTTTGCATAAGCGCGCCATATGCAGGGATACTCATAGGGGGCGCAGCGGCGAAACTGATTTTCTTTTTTGTCCAACGGTTGGCGGGGTTAGGGTAATATTCTCCCCATCCTTCGTCCTGCACTGACTCAAAACCTAACCTATGTGCATAACTCGCAAGGCTGTCGTGTGCGCCCCACCAGGCAATATCCGGACGATAAGATGCCGGATCTTTTATCCATTGACCATTTATCACCGGGTGTGGCAAGCCTTCATTCAATACAATATTTTCTATCGTTTTTAGTCCCAGATCGTCGGGGCACAAATATAAAGCGACAGCTGAACCAATATAACCTGCATTGGTTGCCGTGACTAATTGATAGCGTGAAGAATTAGCTTTGCCTTCAATATTGTCTGGATAGTTGGGGAAACGAATCATCTGCTCTCTGCGGCGGTCTCTTGAATGCATACAGATACTAGAGCCATAGTCCGGTTCCAAAACCGCGCCATTCCCATAGTTCATTCTATAATATTGCTCGGGATGAGAATAAAAGGCAACGTCATTTTTGCCATCTCCTCCAATACTAAAAACCTGCCCTTCTTTGAGATTGGGCGGTAAGGGATATTTTTTGGGATTTGGCGAATGAATATAATAATACATAAAAGACATATCGCCATCAGTAGGCGGACCGCTCGTTGTGTTATCATTGAGGCCCAACATACCAATAGCAAAATCGTCACTGCGCACGACACCAATAATGTCGCCGATTGTTTTTGAAATA
>NZ_JBNQGD010000221.1:0-1250 GCF_050436765.1 Arachidicoccus sp.
TTATTTATATCAGATGAATATTTGTTATACATATATATTATACATATATTGAAAACATGGATCTGTGGATAAACCTAAGGATAAATGAAGCTCACTAAGATTTCTATTACTAGAAAATTACAAGGAAGCCTAAACTACCGTGCGGCTTGTTGCCACTCCAACTAGGGAGAACTAACATGCCAAGGCATAACTAGCGCACAAATTAATCTTGAAAAGATTGAAGGTTTTAACATTGAATTTTAAAAAATTATTAATTGTTATGTTTACTAGTGTTGTCCACTTATTTTTAGTGGTTTCGTTTTGTTCTTTCCAAAAGGAATCGATGGTTTGTTTTTGGTATTTATGTGCTTTTTCCTTTTTTCTTGTGATTCCTTTGGTTATTTTCCAGTTTTGGAAATCTTCGCATCTTGTTTTCCAAATTTCCCAAAAAATTGTTTTGATGTGTAATGTGATTTGTTTCAGTAGTTTATAAACTGATGATGTGTTGTCCAGGGCTTGGCGAAGTGTATAGTATAGTGTGTTGGAGATGGCTCCACAGATAAATTGTTTAAAGACTCTGCCTGAGGTGAATAGTGGTTTTTTGTCCAAAAGGGCTTTGAGTTTGTGAAGTTGGTTTGTCGTCATGAATTTGTTACTGGCGTTGAGTAAATATTCTTGTGTGTATTGTTCTATATTGATTTGATTGTTTGGGCAGAGGCCACATCTTTTATTTATAATATAGTGTACATGATATCTAATACATGAGTCGATTTTTACAAATGCATTTTTGTGAGTGATCTGTACAAGCCTTTTTTCCTATACTATCAACAAGTGATATACATATATGTTTATAGTAAATCTATCTATATTGACTAGTTATATCTATATCTTTACGTAATGCTATGTATAATCACTACCTCTTCAGAAAGATGCGCGAATCCTTCTTAATTTTTTCCAGAACAATTTTATTTAAGAGTATTCTAGTTATCAGGCCGTTGATTATAGTATCCTGAACCCTGGTTTTCGGTCCTTCGGAGTGGTCCACGGTTTTTGTCCTCCCACCAAGGCCTCCCGATAGTAAAGTCTGTGAAACACGGCACAGCCACGCACTTTGCTTTAAGAGGTACGCTACCGGTTTGGGATCTACTCTTCTTATTACTGTTTATGATAATCGGAATGGCTCCTGCCATACTAGCAGTTTTGATTCGCACCATTTTGGTGTTGCGTAAGCGGTATTCCAGACCTTTTACCACTTTGGTAACGTGGTCGTG
>NZ_JBNQGD010000222.1:0-11177 GCF_050436765.1 Arachidicoccus sp.
AGTAAAGCCGCCTGGCTATTTTATACCACTCCGATTCAGGAGCCTGGCAAGATATTGGCGGGTGCATTTAAATCGGTAATAGTGAAATTTTATTTGCCTTTTGTTGTCATCTTTGGCATTGGTGCTATTTGGTTTTTTGGTTGGGTATCTTTGCCCAATTTGTTGTTGGGTATATCTAATGTGGTGTTGGTGGCGGCAATAACCTTTTATTGGCAGGAAGCTTCTTTTCCCTTTTCCGACATTCAAGAATCAGGTGGTAATGGAAGTAATTTTATGAGGAGTTTTTTTAAGACATTGTTATTAGGTGTTTTAGCGCTTTTGCAGTATCTAATTTTCACATTTACTACCGTAGTCTTTATTTTCCTTGCCTTATCTATTATCGCGAACTGGATGTTGTTAGATAGTATTAAGAAAACCTCTTGGGATAAGATCCTGATTAATTTCGATTGATGGAAATTAATTAAAAAACTGCCTGTAAATTATAATTCACAGGCAGTCCTTTTTAAGTATATATTTTCTTATTTCCTACTTTACCGGTTCGTGTTCTACGTCGGTAATGGTGCTTGTTTGTTTTGTAGCCGCTGTTGCGTCAGGAGCAGTGGTATTAACTTTACCTTCAATATCTTTTAGTATACCATTTTTGCCATCGTTAAATTCGCGCACACCCTTACCTAAACCCCGCATTAATTCAGGAATTTTCTTCGCACCGAACAATACCATTATTACAATGGCAATTATCAATAATTTTTCAAAACTAAGCTCTCCCATTATTCAAAATTTAAAGTTGATTATATCATTTGACTCATTTGCAAAGGTAGTAACTATTTTGGTTTATAAGCAAAATAAAAACATTTTAACGTAAGCTGATTTGTAATTTTAAAATATTTATTTGTTTCTTCTTCGTTTAGAATCCGTTATAAGTAAATTCTGGGAATTCATTTCCTAATGAGATTTGTCATAATCCTTTATTTAATGGGCATAATTTGACCTCTTCTATTTTTGATCGTCCAAATTTGGGTATGATTTGCACCAGGAATTTCACTGACGTTAAATGAAAATAATTACTAACGGAGAATTAACAACAATGCTATTGTTGCTTGCGATCATTTATTAACTATAGTGCGTATTATACAATTTTTCAGGTTCGATCTTTCAATAGAATCAACGAATAAACGATTTTTTGGTTTTTTATAAGACTACCCCGGAAATTTCTGAGTTTAGCTGGGTGACCAGATAGTGTTCATCCTGTAGTAGGAGAGAGGAGTTCTATTCACTTGTTGATGAATGAAACTCCTCTCTAAATTAAAATATTGCGCTATGGTCTAAACGCGGCTTTTTGATTTTTTCTTTATTTCAAAGAAAATTTTCTCTTTTTCTTTATCAAATTTTGCCGTTAAAGCATCACCCTCTTTTACAGAATGGTTGAGTATTTCTTCAGCAAGAGCATCTTCTAAATATTTCTGAATAGCTCGATGCAATGGTCTGGCACCAAACTGGACATCATATCCTTTGTCAGAAATGAAATTCTTTGCTTCTTCTGTAAGTTCCAACTCCAATCCCATTGTTTTTAAGCGCCCATAAACTTTCTGCATCAAAATGTCTATGATAGAGAAAATATTTTCTTTGGTTAAAGAATTAAAGATAATGACATCATCAATCCTGTTTAAAAATTCAGGAGAGAAAGTGCGTTTCAAGGCCTTTTCTATAACTGCTTTATTGTTTTCTTCCTGATTTAAAACGCGTGCCGCAGTCGCAAATCCAACACCATCACCAAACTCTTTCAATTGACGAACACCGATGTTAGAGGTCATGATGATTAAAGTATTTTTAAAATCAATCTTTCTACCTAATCCGTCCGTTAAAACGCCATCATCCAATACTTGTAACAAAATATTGTAAATGTCGGGATGGGCTTTTTCTATTTCGTCTAACAGTATTACGCTGTATGGTTTACGGCGAACTTTCTCTGTCAATTGCCCTCCTTCTTCATAGCCAACATATCCGGGAGGTGCCCCTATTAAGCGACTTACAGAAAATTTTTCCATGTATTCGCTCATATCAATTCTTATCAATGATTCTTCAGAATCGAACAGATGACGTGCCAGTGCTCTGGCCAACTCGGTTTTTCCAACACCCGTAGGTCCAAGAAAAATAAAACTCCCAATTGGTTTTCTGGGGTCTTTAAGTCCAACTCTATTTCTTTGGATGGCTTTGACTACTTTATTAATAGCATCACTCTGACCAATTACCATTGCACCCATATCCTCCTGCATTTTGCGAAGCTTTTCGGTTTCTGCCTGCACCATTCGTTTCACAGGAATGCCGGTCATCATGCTAATTACTTCTGCAATGGAATCCTCTGTAATAGGGTAACGTTTGTTTTTGGTTTCCTCTTCCCAGTCACTTTTTGCTTTTTCAAGGCTTTCCCCCAATTTTTTCTCGGTATCACGCAATGTTGCAGCCTCCTCAAAACGTTGATTTTTAACTACTTTGTTTTTCTCAACTTTTATTTCTTCAATTTGCTTTTCTAAATCAAGAATATTTTGAGGGACATTTATGTTTTTTAGATGCACGCGTGCGCCCACTTCATCCAATACGTCAATTGCTTTATCGGGCAATAGACGATCAGTCATATAACGGTCACTTAATTTCACACAAGCGTCAATTGCTTCTGCATCGTATTCGACACTATGATACTCTTCGTATTTGCTTTTTATATTGTTAAGTATTTGAATAGTTTCTTCAACGCTTGGTGGTTCTATTAGTACTTTTTGAAAACGTCTGTCTAGGGCACCATCTTTTTCAATATACATTCTGTATTCATCTAAGGTGCTGGCACCGATGCATTGCAAATCGCCGCGAGCTAATGCGGGCTTGAATATATTACTTGCATCCAAAGAGCCACTGGCGCCCCCTGCTCCAACAATCGTATGCATTTCATCTATGAAAAGAATTACATCCCGATTTTTCTCTAACTCGTTCATTATCGCTTTCATTCTTTCTTCAAATTGTCCACGATATTTAGTGCCGGCAACCAATGCAGGTAAGTCTAAAGAAATAACACGTTTGTCAAATAATACACGGCTTACTTTTCGTTGAACAATGCGCAATGCTAAGCCTTCTATAATAGCTGTTTTACCCACACCAGGTTCACCAATTAAAATGGGGTTATTCTTTTTTCTTCTAGACAAAATTTGTGATACGCGTTCAATTTCGGTTTCACGCCCAACAATCGGATCAAGTTGATTGGTTTCAGCGAGTCGCGTGATGTCTCTACCAAAATTGTCTAATACCGGAGTACGACTTTTTGTACTACTTGCAGCGGGACGAGCCGTTCGTTGGGACCCGAAGCTACGTTTTTCATCGTCAAATTCTTCTTCGTGTTCATCAAATTCCGAACGAGTTTCTGCATCTCTCACAATGCCTATTTCATTGCGAAACAGCTCATAATCTACGTCAAACTGGTTGAGGATTTGCGTAGCGATATTCTCTTTGTTTTTTAAAATAGAAAGCATCAAATGTTCCGTTTCTATTTGTGGGCTCTTTAAAGCCTTGGCTTCTAAAACGGTTATGCGAATTACTTTTTCAGCCTGCTTGGTCAATGGGAGGCTGTTGATGTCGCCAATATTTTTGCCGGTTTTATCCTTTACGGCCATTTCTACTTGTTTGCGCAATTCGTATAAGTCTATATTGAGTTGTTTCAATATACGTATAGCGGCGTTGTCACCTTCTCTTACCAGGCCCAACAACAGATGTTCGGTGCCGATAAAATCGTTACCCAAACGCAAAGCTTCTTCGCGGCTGAAGGTGATAATCTCTTTTACTTGTGGTGAAAAATTACTGTCCATGATAATGTTTTTATGATATACGTAATTTCGCAAAAAACTGTTTTACTCCTTTACATCGTTAAGGTACGGTTGCTTTGTGATATTTTGCACGATTATTATTATTTTTTATAAAAATTATCAATGCCACTATTAAACACCAACTTTTGATGTATTGAATTTACCTTTGATTGAGTTTTACGAAGTAAGTTTACCCATCTTTTAATTTTATTATTTATGAAAGTCAAAGTTGATACCAAAGAAATATTTTACGTTGCCAGACTTGAGGATACTCTTTTTTCTGTTAATATGGCAGAAGAACTTACAAGTATCGTCACGAAAAAGTTTCATGAACCTGCTAAAAATGTAATTATTGACTTTCAAAAAATAGTTAAAGCGGAAAATCAGGCATTGATAGACTTGGCTATTTTGCATCAATTAGCTTACAAAAATGAAACCTCCTTTGTGCTTTGTAATATTCAGCCAGATGTGTTACATACATTTGAAGAGTTGCATTTAATAGAAGCATTAAATATCACACCTACAGAAAGTGAGGCATGGGATATTGTACAAATGGAAGAGATTGAAAGGGAATTATTGAGCGGGGATTGATCTTCTTTTTCTTTTATTGCGAAATAGAAGAATGCCGGTTAAGCATATAATTCCCATTACAGACATTGCCCAAGGGCCGCCAAATATGCCTGCTAAAGTCCCTGCAATTAAACTTCCGAATGGCATTGTGCCTTGTAAACATACCGTATAAAAACTCATCACGCGCCCGCGTTTATCGTCATCTACCTGCAATTGTAGTAAAGTGTTTGTGCAGGCAGTATGCATCATTTGTGCTAACCCGGCGAAGGAGACGAAAATAAGGGAGAGCATTAATGATTTAGAAATTGCGAAACACAATAAGGCAGTGCCTAGTAGAATTCCGGTGTATGATATAATGCGTTGCAGGAGTGCAGTTGATTTTTTCTTAGTTAAATATAGTGCCCCTCCAATTGCTCCTATTCCTGCGGCGCCCATTAAAAACCCCAACGTACTGGCATCGCCGCCTAAAACCTTTTTTACGAAGACTGGAGCTAATGTTTTAACGGAAGCACTACAAAAACTTACAATTGCTAGTAAAAAAAGCAAATTGCGCATTGATTCTCTTCCCCTAATATAATCAACTCCCTCTTTTAATCGCTTCAATACATGCCCACTTTCTTTTACAAATGTTTTTGAAGTGACAATTCTCATCATTAATAGCGATATTAATACGGTCCCGTAGCTTAATGCATTTGCCATAAAACACCAACCTTCGCCTACCGCACTTATTAGTATGCCTGCTATTGATGGGCCGATGAGTCTGGAAAGATTGAATACTGTGGAGTTGAGTGCAATAGCATTTGAAAGAGCGTCTTTATCTCTGTCCACCATTTCTACCACAAAGGATTGCCTTACGGGAACTTCAAATGCATTGATGATGCCCAGAAAAAGGCTTAATATAATAATATGCCAAATGTGTACAATGCCTAATAGCGTTATTATACCAAGTATAAAAGCCTGTATCAATGCAAGCATTTCGATGCGGCAAAGAGCTTTGTGTTTATTCCATCTGTCTGCAAATACCCCCGCGAATGGTGCAATCAGGAAAATAGGAACTTGTTCGCAAAAGCCTACTACGCCCAGGATAAATGCTGATCCGGTCAATTGGTAGGCAAGCCAGATCATGGCCATGCGTTGTATCCAAGTCCCTATAAGTGATAGTGTTTGCCCCACCATAAATAATCTGTAATTACGATGAAACAATGCTTTTTGCTGTAAGAAATATCTTTGTAAACTATTCGGTTTTTTAGACTTCATGTTGTGTTGTTGCCAAATATCGGTGTTTAAACATTTACTTTTAGAGCGCAAATCTACTATAGAAATTCAAAACAAAAATCCGCGTTACAAAATAAGATTATCAATTAGTCGAACTTCGCCCATAAAAGCCGCTATAAGTGCTATTGTGGGAACCTCCTTGTTGAAAGTTGCGATAGATTGCAATGTTTTTGCATTTACAATAGCAATGTAATCAATATGCTTAAAGCCTGAGTTGAGCAATCTATCCGAGACTTCTTGCTGCAGTTCTAAGATAGGTTTTTTATCGATATTTTCTTTTATAAAAAGCAGAGATTGATAAATGGCCGTGGCGTTCTTTTTTTCATTTTCACTTAAGCGAAGGTTGCGACTACTATTGGCTAGCCCAGTTTTTTCCCGGAGTGTTTCCCCAATTATTATTTTTGTAGAATGCTTTTTGAGCTCAATCATTTTTTGAATGATCATTACTTGTTGATAATCTTTTTGCCCTAAAAAGAGATTATCAGGAATTACTATTTCCAATAATCGGTCTACCACTTGGCATACCCCTTGAAAATGCCCTGGCCTAAATGATCCTTCCAAAACAGTTTCAATTACGCCCAAATGATAAGTTGAAAGCGGTTGTTTTTCTTTTGGGTAAATTTCGCTAATAGAGGGCAAAAAAAGGATGTTGGTATTTTGTTTTTCTAAGAGTAAAATATCTTGTTCAATTGTAATGGGATATTGATCAAAGTCTTTACTATCGTTGAATTGTGTTGGGTTTACAAAGATGCTACAAACAACGATATCGGAAAAAGATTGCGCGAGTTTTATCAGCGACAAATGCCCTTGATGTAATGCGCCCATCGTCGGAACAAAGCCAACCCGCTTGTTCTCTTTTTTCAAAGACTGCAGGTGTTTTTGTAAGTCGGCAATTTGTTTGAATACAATCATCGTTTTTCGTTTAAATGAATAGGAATAATTTGATTTAGAGTATTTTCGCTACCTTTGCAGACCTATTTCAGGACAAAATTGGTTAAGAATGTCTAATAAAAAAAGAATTTTGTTTATTTCTACAGAAATGTCACCCTATTTAGAGTTGACAGAATATGCGGAAATAATAAATAAATTGGCAATAAAGAGCAACGATTCAGGATTAGAGGTAAGATGCATTATGCCACGTTTTGGTGTTATTAACGAACGCAGACACCGCTTGCATGAAGTCGTGAGACTTTCAGGTATCAATGTGTCTGTCGGGAATGATGATTATCCTCTTCAAATAAAAGTCGCTTCATTGCCAAATGCAAGGTTGCAGGTTTATTTTTTAGATAATGATGAGTTCTTCAAACGAAAATTTGTTTTTCACGACGAAGAAGAGAAATGGTTTGATGATAATGGTCTTCGTACTATCTTTTTTTGTAAGGGCGCATTGGAAACAGTTAAGAAATTTGGTTGGCCTCCTGATGTGATTCATTGCAGTGGCTGGATGACCAGTTTAATCCCGTTGTACATAAAAACAGCTTACAAAAAAGATCCCGTTTTTACTAATAGCAAAGTTTTATACTCTTTAGCGCCAAATACCTTTGAGGAAAAACTGGATAAAGATTTTATTTCCTTAGCTGCTATTAATTCAAATGTAAAACCTAAGGATTTGGAGATTTTTAAGGCAGCCGACAATAGTGCATTGAGTAAAGGCGGAGCTTCCTATGCAGATGGGATTATATTCGCTTCAGATGGCATTGATAAAAAAACAGTCGCCGAATTTTCTAAATCAAAAGGTAAAAAAATATTACCTTTTAAGGGCTGGGACACTGATCTAACAGAGTATTTGGAGTTGTATAACGAGATTGCACCTTAGTGTTTACGAAATTGTAAGAGGCGGGCTTATATTTAACTTCTATGAGTTTTTTTAACCTTATTTTTTCCATTGATAGTAAGAGCGAATAGTGAAGCAAAAATTAATTTGGATTAAAGATTTGAACCTAATTGATATTATAGCTTGTACGAAAACAATACATCGTCAATTGCGTTTAAAACATAATAGTGCTTTTGGCAATCGGTTTTTGAAGGGTTATCGTTTTAATGAAAAATATAAATCAGGCAGTACCTGCTGTCGGGTTTATAAAGGATTTAAAGTCGTCCCAGAAGCTGTAGGCAATACCTTATTGCCTATTGTTTTAATAAGTATCAATATTAAACCAGCAGTTTATTATAAATCTACTAAAGCAAATGGAGCGGAGACAGATATAAGTGTCGTTTATTCCCGATCCAACGCCTATTCTGCAAGTTCCAATTACATAAAAAAATACCGCGGTGATGCAGTGATGAGTGCAACACCGACTGTAGACGATTTTGTTTATAATGCAGCATTAATTGTTCGTTTGTCCGTGGGGTATATAAGTTCGGCAACGAAAAGATCGAATGCACTTGATTATGCTGCTACTGGATAAATTAGACTTGTAGAATCTATAGCAGATTCCTCAAAAAGACTTAGATTGCACAATGTTTATTCACCAATAATGACAAATTAATCCTCTCATAAAATATATCTATGCCTTATCTATTTACATCTGAAAGCGTGTCCGAGGGACATCCAGACAAAGTGTCAGACCAGATATCTGATGCGTTAATTGATCATTTTTTGGCTTTTGATCCCAATAGTAAAGTTGCCTGTGAAACATTGGTGACAACTGGTCAAGTGGTATTGGCCGGAGAAGTAAAATCCAGAGCTTATTTGGATGTTCAAGAGATTGCTCGCAGTGTAATTCGCAAAATCGGCTATACTAAAAGCGATTATATGTTTGAAGCCAATAGTTGCGGCGTATTGTCTGCTATTCATGAACAGTCCGCTGATATTAATCAGGGAGTAGATAGAAAGAAAAAGGAAGATCAGGGCGCGGGCGACCAAGGAATGATGTTTGGTTACGCTACTAATGAGACAGAGAATTATATGCCATTGGCACTCGATTTGGCCCACACGCTTTTGATAGAATTGGCTGCATTGCGCCGCGAAAATAAAGCCATAAAATATTTACGCCCCGATGCAAAAAGCCAGGTTACATTAGAATATGATGATAACAATAAACCGGTTCGTATTGATGCGATTGTTATCTCGACACAGCACGATGATTTTGATAGCGAAACGAAGATGTTAGCTAAAATTGAGAAGGATATTAAAACTATTTTAATTCCTCGAATGATAAAAAAATATCCGGCTTACAAACACTTCTTTAATGATAAAATAAAATTTCACGTTAACCCAACCGGTAAATTTGTGATTGGTGGCCCACATGGCGATACAGGCCTAACGGGCAGAAAAATTATTGTAGATACTTATGGTGGAAAAGGGGCTCATGGTGGTGGTGCTTTTAGTGGAAAGGACCCAAGTAAAGTAGATAGATCGGCGGCATATGCTACACGACACATTGCCAAAAATCTAGTGGCTGCCGGCGTTGCAGATGAAGTGTTGGTGCAAGTTTCTTATGCAATTGGAGTCGCAAAACCAATGGGTATTTACGTAAATACTTATGGGACAGCCAATGTAGAAATGACCGATGGCGAAATTTCAAAAGCCGTAGAATCATTGTTTGATATGCGTCCTTATTTTATTGAAACTCGTTTGAAATTGCGCAATCCAATTTATAGTGAGACTGCTGCTTATGGTCATATGGGGCGTAAAAATGAAATTGTGACCAAAGAATTTCGCTCACCCGATGGTAAAATACTTAAGAAAAAAGTAGAATTGTTTACCTGGGAAAAATTGGACTATGTAAGCAAAGTAAAAAAAGCTTTTAAAATAAAATAAATAAAAAGATTTCTAGTGATAGATGCCGACAATAAAGTTGTCGGCATTTATAAAATAGGGCATAAAATCAATTCGTCGAAAATTGTGAGTTGTGGATGAAAGCGATAAACAATACTAGCCGGGTGAAAAGATATACTGACAATGGTATCAGGACTATGCTAACCAACAGTGCAGACGAAATACCCCTTCGGCGCAAAGCCTATTTTGTACTCATAGTCTTAATGCAAGCATAAATATAAAAAAGCACGGTTTAAAGATACTCTTTTGATTAGGAACTAACCGGGGCACAAAAAAACGGAGTAAGGCATTGCTGTTAGCTGCGTTTATGATTTTTGAAACCCGACTCATGAGCTCCGCTGCGGGTGATGATTTACTTCAAAACAATAATGAGATAGTTGATAAATAATCATTACATAATGTAAATTTGCTTATGCGTGTTTTTTACGACCTAAATAATCTTGTTGAATTTAATAATGCGATAGTTACTATCGGCACATTTGACGGTGTTCATTTGGGGCATCAAAAGGTTATTGCGCAACTTAAAGAAGAAGCTAGAAAAATAAATGGAGAAACCGTTATTATAACCTTTTACCCCCATCCACGAAAAATTATTCATCAAGAACAGAAGCCTTTTCATTTATTAAATTCACTTGCGGAAAAAATAAAATTATTAGAGAGTTTTGGCGTAGATAATGTTGTGGTAGTGCCTTTTAATGAGGCCTTTGCTGCACAAACGGCAGAAGAATATGTTCAAGAGTTTTTAATGAAAAAGGTCCATGCACATACAATTATTGTTGGTTATGATCACCGTTTTGGTAAGGGCCGTACGGGAGATTATCATACGCTCGAAAATTATGGAAAGCAGTTGGGGTTTAGGGTAAAAGAGATACCGGAAAAATTATTAAATGAAGTAATTATCAGTTCGACGAAAATCCGCGAAGCATTGATGAATGGTGAGGTTGAAGTGGCTAACCAGTTTCTGGGATATCATTTTTTCTTTGAAGGTAAAGTCATTCGCGGTGATCAACTAGGCCGAACAATTGGTTATCCAACGGCTAATCTACAAATAATGGGAGAGGATAAGCTAATCCCTTCAAATGGCGTTTATGCGGTTCGTGTTATTGATAAAGAGGGTCGAAGTTTTGAAGGCATGCTTAACATAGGCAAGCGTCCGACTGTAGATGGGACAAAGCTTTCCATTGAAGTAAATATTTTTGACTTTGATTTGGATATTTACGGTGAAACGCTGCAGGTAGAAACGATTACCCGTCTGCGTGATGAAATAAAATTCAAAGATTTGGATGCATTGATAGCGCAATTGGCAAAAGACAAAGAAACTGCATTGTCATGTTTGAAAGAAGTAGGGTTCTAATGCGTTTCGACCTTTAAGTTTCCTTCTTTATTTCACCTCTTGCATTTTCACCAATCGATTATAAATGCCGTTTTCTTTATTTACTAATTCATCGTGTGTGCCGCGTTCGGCGATTTCTCCTTTATTCAATACAATGATTTCATCGGCATGACGAATGGTACTTAAGCGGTGCGCAATTACTAAAGATGTTCTGTTCTGCATCATTTTATTGATGGCGTCTTGTACTAAGCGTTCACTCTCGGTATCTAAAGAAGAGGTAGCTTCATCTAAAATCAAAATTGGCGGATTTTTTATCACGGCTCTTGCAATAGTGAGGCGTTGCATGTTGCTGGTGCCTTCGTAGATGCGGCCG
>NZ_JBNQGD010000222.1:11187-15497 GCF_050436765.1 Arachidicoccus sp.
TGAGGCGTTGTTTCTCACCACCGCTCAATTTATTTCCTCTGTCACCAATATTTGTTTCGAAAGCATCCTCCTTTTGTGCGATAAAAGTATAGGCATTTGCCACTTTTGAGGCATCAATTATTTCGGGTTCGCTTGCCCCATCTTTACCTAGAGAAATATTGTTGTTAATCGTATCGTTAAACAAAATAGGTTCCTGCGTTACAATGCTGATATGTTCTCGCAAAGATTGCAATGTATAGTCTTTTATATTCACTCCGTCGATCAATAATTCCCCCGAACTTACGTCGTGAAAACGCGGCACCAGATCGGCTAGCGTACTTTTCCCTGCGCCACTGCTGCCCACCAAGGCAACTGTTTTTCCTTTAGGAATTATCAAATTTATTTTGTTCAAAACTTGCGTATTTCCGGCATAGCCAAAACTTACATTTCTAAATTCAATTTGATGATTAAACGCTAATTTTTCTTTACCATTGTCTTCGATAACTGTTGGGGTATTCAACAATTCTTCAATTCTGTCTAAAGCTGCACCACCGCGCTGTATATTAAAGAAAGAAGTCGATAAAGTTTTTGCAGGATTGATTATAAAAGCAAACATGGCAATGTAAGCCAATAAATCGCCGCCCGCTAAAGATTTATATCTGATAGCCAACAAACCACCAAAAAATAAAATTGCAGCCAAAACAATTACACCTAGCACTTCAGTCATGGGGGAAGCCATATCTCTACGACGTGCCATCCTGTTGCGTACATTGAACATCCTTACATTTACTTCATCAAATTTTCCGTGCAGTAATTTTTCTGCTAAGAAAGCCTTTATTACACGTATTCCAGTAAGCGTTTCATCTAAAATGGACAAAGCAATACTTAATTGTTCGGACATTTCTTTAGATTGTTTCTTTAATAAACGACTTACACGCCCAATAATAAAGCCTGTAAGCGGTAATAATATAAGTAGGCCAATTGAGAGCGCAGGACTAATAATGACCATCGCAATTAAATACCCAATAATGGTGACGGGGTCTTTAATTAGACCTTCTAAAGTACTGACTACAGATGAATCTACTTCGTTGACATCATTTGTCATTCGTGATATAACATCCCCTTTTTTCTGTTCTGTAAAATATCCGATGGGCAATTGTAATGTTTTTACATACATTTCGTCACGTAAATGTTTTATAATAGAACTTCTAATTGGGGTAGATAGGTACGCTGCGGCATATATGAAGATTTTTTTTAAAAGAGTAGATACAATAATGATAATGCAAACGGCGGCAAGTGCATATAATCTTCCATCGTTTAGTATTAATTTATTAAGCAGGTCTGAAATGCTGCTTCCAATTGCTTTAGATTTAATTAGATTACTTGTAGCGCTGTCGTTGCTGTCGGTTACTATCAGCGAAATGAAAGGCGCCAACATGCCAATAGAAACAATGCCAAACAATGTACCCAGAACGGTAAAAATGCCGTAGGCGGTTAGTTTTGCTTTATGAAAACCGAGATATTTAAAAATGCGTTTAAATTTCTTCATAATTTGAATTAGAATAGAAGGGCAAAAGTAACTAATTTTACAGCCAATTAAACACAAAGATTATGGAAGAAGGGAAAAGACAGAAACAAGTAGCCGCAGTCATAAAGGAAGAAATGAATCATAT
Organism: Arachidicoccus sp.; assembly: GCF_050436765.1. Taxonomy (NCBI): domain Bacteria; kingdom Pseudomonadati; phylum Bacteroidota; class Chitinophagia; order Chitinophagales; family Chitinophagaceae; genus Arachidicoccus; species Arachidicoccus sp. Next base: position 12,840 of record NZ_JBNQGD010000222.1, read on the forward strand.
TTTCAGGCATCTGGGACTGAATATGATTTTCGGAGGTATGGTCTCCATTTCGGATGTAAAAATTACACCCGATTTGTTGGAAGCACGCATTTATCTTAGCTTCTTTCAAGTGCAAGATAATGAAGCTGCTTTAAAATTGATTGAGCAAAAAGCTTGGGAAATAAAAAAGGAGCTCTCGCAAAAAGTAAAGACACAACTTCGTCGCATTCCGGTAATTCATTATTATGCGGATGATACTTTGGAAAATGTTTTCCATATGGAAGAATTATTTAAAAAACTAAACGAAAGTTCCGGAAAGGCATAGGTTCTGTTGTCGATTGCATTTTTATAATAACAAATTGTTCATGAAATTCCTTTTTGCCTGGCGATATTTTAAATCGAAAAAATCTACTAACGTAATAAATATTATTGCGTGGATAAGTGTGGTGGCCATTGCTGTTGGCTCAGCTGCTCTTATTCTTGTACTAAGTGTTTTTAACGGGTTTGAAGGATTGGTGAAATCAATGTATGGAGATTTTTATCCTGACTTGCGTGTTTCTGCATCTCATGGAAAATATATGCAGTTGCAACCTTCGATATTGCAAAAGATTCAACGAATAAAGGATATAAAAAACATAAGCCTCACGATTGAAGAAAAGGCACTTTTAGTGAATGGAGATTACCACCAGTCCATTGTATTCTTAAAAGGAGTAGATAGCAATTATCGAAATGTGGTAGCTATTCCAAAACACATTACAGCCGATGGGAAATATGATCTAGGGCAAAAAATGAACCCCGCCTTGGTTCTAGGCGCAGGTATTGCTAGTGCTATAGGAGCTGATTTATATTCTACGGATCCACTAACTATTTTTTTGCCAAACAGAAATAGTGAGAGTTTTAGTGATATGCAGAGCGCCATGAATTCTTTCAATATTCGGGAAACAGGCATATTTAGAATCCAAGAAGATTTTGATAATAAATATGCTTTTACTAACATTGACTTCTTGCGGTATATGGTGGAGCTGCCTAATAATTTTTATAGTGGGATTGCAATTTCTCTCGCCAGAGATGCCAATCTTGATCTGGTGCAGAGTGAGCTTCAAACGCTCATGGGAAAGGAGTTTAAGGTGGAAACACGCTATCAACAAAACCAAGGATTGTTTAGCGTCATGCAAATGGAGAAATGGATTATTTATATTATTCTTTCTATTATTTTAATCATCGCAGCATTTAATATGGTAGGAGCTTTAACGATGTTGATATTGGAGAAAAGAAAAGATATCGCTGTATTAAAAGCGCTAGGGGCAAACAATAATTTTATTCAAACAATATTTTTGAATGAAGGTCTTTTATTGGCCGGAATTGGAGGTCTGTCAGGCATGTTAATAGCATATATTATTTGCTTTCTTCAGGAAAAATTTCATCTACTCAAATTAGAAGGAGGCTCCTTTGTGGTTGATTATTATCCTGTTAAAATGCACGTCGCCGATTTTGTATTAGTAGGAGTCACTATTTTTGTCGTGGCTGTTTCTGCTGCTTGGATTCCTGCCAAGAAGGCCTCTACTAAAGAGTTTTCACTGAAAAGTGGCGGATAATTTTGTGCGCTATAGATCTATATATTCTAAATTTTATTCTTTGAACCCATTTAGATGCAATCTCCTAATTGCATCTAAGAACTTCTAAAGTAATGTTATACTTCCATCACTTTTAATTTAACAAAATATAGTTTGTTTATAAATTTTATAATTTCCTTAAAGGTTTGTTTTATAGCTTAGCCCTCGTATTTGAAAAAGTACTGTTGGACTAAATTGCTTCGCCATATATTTTTTAATGTCTAATTAAATAAATTTTATGGTAAAATTTCTATCTCGATTCAAAAGTTCATTACGCAACTTTTCTTACCCTGCATTGGCAGCTTTCTTTATGGGGTTTTTGTTTTTCCCCGCATCTTCCATGGCACAAAAAACGAAACCGACTTTTAGCGCAACGCTTATTAACATTGAAGCCGCAACGAATGCTACCTTCACATTTAATACGACCTTGCATAATACGCTAACCCAAGCAGCTACGTATAATTTGAATGTAGTACTTCCGTCGGGTTGGACGTCTTCTTTTAGAGTGGAAGGTAGTCAGGTAACGTCGGTTAAGGTGCAACCTAATCAAACGGAGTCAATTACAATTCAATTTTATCCGGCGCCTTCTGCAAAACCAGGAAAGTACAATATTCCTGTAACGGCGATTTCGCAAGATGGTAGCGATACTTTGTCGCTCCAATTGCAAGCCGTGGTAAAAGGGTCCTATGCATTACAGCTTACAACGCCTTCGGGCAGATTAAGTGATAATGTAACAGAAGGTTCTCAAAAACAGATTCAATTAGTTGTAAATAATTCTGGCAGTATTGCTTTAAAAGATATTGATTTATCTGCGCAAACACCTACTGACTGGGAGGCTACTTTTGAACCTTCTAAAATCGATAATTTGCAACCTGGTAAATCTGTAACGGTAACTGCAACCCTTAAAGTTCCAGATAAAACGATTGCCGGGGATTATGTAACGACTTTCAACGCAAAAGAAACCAATGTAAATGCGACTGCTACTTTTCGCATGACTGTTGAAACATCCATCCTCTCCGGATGGATTGGAATTTTAGTTATTTTAATCGCTATTGGTATTATTTAT
>NZ_JBNQGD010000223.1:0-1020 GCF_050436765.1 Arachidicoccus sp.
CAGCTTCAATTAATGCGTAGTATTGGTTAACCTTTTCTGCAAGCTCTTCAATAAGAAGAGGAGGGTGTACTGATTGATAACGGATTGTCTTTAGTAGTTTAAAGATAATGTTAAACTGAGTGGATTCGTCACCCAGTTCTTGATAATATCGGTAGGTGTATTGGGTATAAGTATCTCCTCCGCAGCGAAGTACAATCCAATGTTCCCAAAAATGATGAAAATCTTCACTAACTTCGTACTCTGATATTCCAAAACAAATAGGACAAGAGCTGTCAAAATTAGATGGATCTGAGGTTCCTTGATCGTGCCAATTGTCGTGCCTAATTACTGTTTGAGTATATTGATATTCTTCGACCATGCGTGCTAGGTGATTTTAATTTTATTATCCACCCAACTCGCACCAAATTGTTATCCTGGCAAATGTAAAGGACTGAAACTTTACACGTGCTCCAGAATAGCAGGGAGTTTAACTAGGGAGAAAATCTGAAGGCAATACTATCGATTGTTTCTTTCAACAATAAATAAAAATAATCTTTATTATAGGAATTGCAAAAACACTATAACGCTAATAGAGCTTCCTTTTGTTGGCAAGAAAGTTATTACCGGAGAAGTAATTCTTTGCAGCGAAAAACTTACTACGCTATCTAGTCTTTAACTACTCCTATATATAATACTTTAAAAATCAAAAAGGTAAATTAAATCAATTAGGTGATAAATGTATCACATGTTTTACCTGTTTTACAAATGACACAAAACTGCCATAGACGACATATGTCACATGTATTACAAGTCACACATGTGCTCCATTGGCGACCATGTGTTACATGATTTACATGTATCACGAAATAAACTCGCATTACACTCTTTTAACTAATAAAATAAACTATACTAATATAAATATAAATATAATAATAATACAAAATCATTGCATCAATAACTCTTTCCGCTACTTTTCGATTTTATATTAAAAAATTTTATTTTCGAAATAAGAAATTTTTTCTGATTCGAACGAAGCCGGTT
>NZ_JBNQGD010000224.1:0-5091 GCF_050436765.1 Arachidicoccus sp.
GGTTCAGAAGGATGAAATTGTTTTTGCTCAATGCACCTCATACCTTTACGGTTGTCATTGCCATGGCTTGTGGTTTCAAAACAGTGAAAGAGGCCATGGATGATAAAGTTTTTGAGAGTTTTATTTCTGATCTGGTGTTTGATGAAATAATTAAAGTGGTCGTCAATGACGATATAAATAAGAAAGATGCTGAGGCCTTTGCGGTTAAGGTTTTAGATAGATTTAGAAATCCTTTTATTCAACACTATTGGACGGATATTTCAAAACAAATCTCTTCTAAAATCTTAATGCGGTGTATCCCGCTCATAAAAGATTATCAAAGTAAATTTGAGGAGCTGCCTAAAAAAATGATTCAAGGTTTGGCTGCTTATTTGCTGTATACAAATACGACCATTGATGAACAGGGGAACTATATAGCAGATTTGAATAAAAAGAAAATTGTGCTGGGGGACGCGAAAGCAGAGCTATTACATAAACATTGGCAAGCTTCCTCGATGAAGGCTGCGGTTGCTCATATTCTTTCCGATAAGGAATTATGGAAGGAAGATCTTAGAGAAATAAGTGGTTTAGAGCAGGCCGTTTTAAAAGAAATGAAAGAGATATTAAAGAATAATGACTTTCTAAAAGAGTAATGATGCAAAACAAAGTTTTAAAAATACATCCGGAAGATAATGCTATTGTAGCTTTGCAAGATTTACAACAGGGAGAAACGGTAACGCTGGGCAATGAATCTTATTTATTATTAGACAATGTAGAAGCGAAGCATAAATTTGTTGCGCAAGATGTACCAAAAGGTGGAAGCATAAAAATGTACGGTGTATTAGTAGGTATCGCCAATGAAGATTTACCAAAGGGAACACTTCTTACGACCGCCAATATCCATCATGCGACGAATGACTACAGGGTAAGGGAACGAAAAATAGAATGGCAAAAACCGCCTATAGAAAATTGGAAAGACGCTACTTTTTTGGGTTACCATCGAAGTGATGGTAGCGTGGGTGTTGCCAACTATTGGTTGGTCATTCCTATGGTTTTTTGTGAAAATAGAAATGTGGAATTAATGAAAGAGGCGTTGTTGGATAATCTCGGGTATCAAACGCACAAGAAGTATAATAAGTTTACTAAAAACCTGCTTGATTTATATAAGAGGGGTAGTGATCTGGCCGATATTTTAAATGCGGATTTTGATGCCAGTACGGCCAAATCCAATAATAGGATTTTTCCCAATATCGACGGGGTAAAATTTTTAACCCATCAAGGTGGTTGTGGGGGTATTCGGCAAGATTCAGCAGCACTTTGCGGGTTGCTCGCAGGCTATATTACACATCCAAATGTAGCCGGAGTAACAGTTTTAAGCCTTGGCTGTCAAAATGCGCAGGTTTCTATTCTAGAGAAAGAAATTACGAAAAGGTCGCCAAATTTTGATAAGCCCATGTATATTCTGGAGCAACAGAAAATTGGTAAAGAGTCGGATTTATTACCTGAAGCGATAAAGCAAACTTTTGCCGGACTGATTGAGGCAAATAAAATTGAACGCAAAGCGGCGCCCCTTAGGCAATTATGCATTGGCTTGGAATGCGGTGGTTCCGATGGCTTTTCCGGTATTTCTGCGAACCCGGCCATCGGGTATACTTCGGATTTATTAGTTGCCTTAGGTGGGAAGGTTATTCTTTCCGAGTTTCCGGAATTATGTGGCGTTGAGCAGGGGCTAAGCGACCGTTGTGTTAGTGAACAGAAGGCTGCTCGATTTGCCGAATTGATGAAAAGCTATAGTGAGCGTGCCGTCAAGGCCGGTTCGGGATTTGACATGAATCCCTCACCCGGAAACATAAAAGACGGACTTATTACGGACGCGATTAAGTCAGCCGGAGCGGCTAAGAAAGCAGGGAACTCACCGGTTGCCGACGTTTTAGATTACCCGGAAAAAGTAACGATGCCCGGACTGAACCTGCTATGCACACCAGGTAATGATGTAGAATCTACGACTGCCGAGGTAGGTAGCGGCGCGACAATTGTACTGTTTACGACTGGCTTGGGGACGCCCACCGGCAATCCGATTGCACCGGTCATCAAGTTATCCAGCAATACGGCATTGTTTAATAAGATGAATGATATTATTGACATCAATACCGGTACGATTATTAGCGGTGAAGAAACGATAGCAGAAGCTGGCAGTAGGATCTTAAATTTTATAATAGAGGTTGCGAGTGGCAATCAATCTGTAAAAGCAGTTCTAAATGGACAAGATGATTTTATTCCCTGGAAAAGAGGCATAAGCTTATAAAGCGACAATAGTACCAAAAAAGAAGCAGAGTGACCTGCTTCTTTTTTGGTAAATATCCGGCCCGGTCTTATTGTAATTCAAAATTATGAGGAATTGTCACCATTTTTTTGATAACGACGATACCGTCCTTTACGGTGAATAATTCATGATCCTGATTGGCTAAATGTGGTCCGCCAATAATTGTTACATTATTGCCAATATGGACATTCTTATCAATGATCGCATTTTCAATATGGCAATTTTCACCGATCCCTAGAGGGGGTTCACCCTTTTCGTTCTGGCTATTGATGTTGGTAAGTGTTTCGTAATAATCGTTTCCCATAATATAACAGGATTTTAATTTGGTGCCCGCACCGATACGGGAACGAATTCCGACAATACACCTCTCCAAACTATCACATAAAATAATACTGCCTTCTGCAATTACGGAAGATTTTACACATCCCGAATTAAGCTTTGCGGCCGGCAACATGCGAGGGCGCGTGTAGATGGCCGTATCGGAATCATACAGATTAATAGACGGGATATCGTTGGTTAAATCCAAATTGGCTTCAAAAAAGGAGCTGATATTTCCAATATCCGTCCAATAGCCTTCATATTGAAAACTATTAACCCTGTATTTGCCGATGGCCGAAGGGATAATCTCCTTCCCGAAATCTTTTGCATCTGGATGGACGTGCAGCAGCAATTGTCCCATTATATTTTTATTAAAAATATAGATCCCCATCGAAGCCATGTAATTTCTACCTTGTTCCTGCATTTTCTCGCCCGTATCACTAACCCAGTCGGGCAACAATTCTGCTGCCGGTTTCTCAATAAAAGCGGTAATCTCGTGGCGCTCATTGGACTTCATAATACCAAAATCTGTGGCATCTTTGGCATTTACCGGAATAGTGGCTATAGAAATTTCAGCATTACTTTTAATATGTTTCTCAAACATTTCTTTGAAGTCGATTTGATACAATTGGTCACCGCTTAAAACTAAAATATACTCATAGCTTTGATTCTGCAAATGTCTCAGAGACTGTCTTACAGCGTCTGCAGTACCTTGAAACCACTCGTTACTATCCGGCGTTTGTTCTGCCGCAATAATGTCTACATATCCCTTACTAAATGCACTAAAGTGATAGGTGTTTTTAATGTGCTTATTTAAAGATGCAGAGTTAAATTGCGTAAGCACATACATTTTCAGAATATCCGAATTCATACAATTGCTAATCGGAATATCGACTAAGCGATATTTTCCTGCGATAGGTACAGCCGGTTTCGAACGCGTAGCTGTAAGAGGATAAAGCCTAGAACCCGCACCGCCGCCTAATATTACGGCCACTACTTTGCTTGACATGAAACTCATAACGGATTGTTTTTATAGATTAAGAAAGATTAGTTGAGTTGTTCGTATAGCTGAATATATTTTCCCACAGTATTTTCCCAGCTATTGTCTATTTGCATCATTTTTTTTCTGTAGGACGCCAAATTTTTTTTGTTGTCAAATACGGCCACTGCCCGGTGGCAGGAATCCACTAGATCATTAATATTTGCGTTGCTAAAACAAATACCATAACCATGGTCACCAATATCTATTACGGTGTCTTTGAGCCCGCCAATACGTCTTACTAAAGGCATTGTTCCATAACGGAGGGCATACATTTGATTTAAACCGCAGGGTTCTACCCGGCTAGGCATCAACAGAAAATCTGCACCGGCATACATTAAATGGCTAAGCTTCTCATTATAGCCCTTGTAAAAATTGTAATTGCCTTTAAATTCTTGCTTTAATGCATCTAAGCCTTGTTCTATTGATGGTTCACCCGAACCCAAAATCAAAAAATTTACTTTTTTATTTAAACTGTAAAATGCAGCGCGTATAGCATCAGGCAGTATATCTGCCGCTTTTTCGCCCACCAGGCGTCCTATAAAAATAAAAAGCGGATATGCCGTATTTAATCCAAATTCGCTGCATAATGCTATTTTATTTTGCTGCTTTCCATTTGTCAGATGGGTGACATCAAAGTTGTGTTCTAAAAAACTATCTGTTTTGGGATTCCAAACCTCATTATCTATTCCATTTAATATACCATGGCACTTCCCTTTTTCATATTCAAATAATGCTTCTAAACCATTACTATTGTAGCGTAATTCTTCCATGTAGCTGGGGCTTACTGTCGTTACGGCCCAGGCATTTTTAATGCCCGAAGCTAATGGATTGATGACTTTACCCCATTCAAGTAAACCGGCTTTCCAACTATCATATCTTGGCAGCCAAACACTTTTATCCCAAGTCATCCAGCCCTGATATTCTGCGTTGTGAATGGTTAATACCGTTGGTACATATTGAAGTGCTTTAAAATCGTAACAATATTTAAATAGGAAAGGTAAGAGGCCTGTATGGTAATCATGGCAATGTACTACGTGAGGTTTAGTTTCCCACTGCCTTAACCAGCTAGCCACACTTATCTGAAAGGCCGTAAAACGCTGCGCATCGTCCTGATAACCATAGACCCGCTCTCTGTCGAGTAGCCCGTTAATGTCAACCAGATAAAGCGAGAACCCTAGTTTATCTGTTTTTTCCCTTATGATCGTAAAATCAAAAAAATAATCACCCAGGTTGGCGCTGCCTTTATAATCCACCTCCCATTCGTTGTCTAGTAAAAATTTGGTTTTATACATGGGCATTATAAGCTTTACACTATGCCCGTTTTTTTGTTGGTATTTAGGTAGAGCTCCAGCTACATCGCCCAGCCCACCTACTTTCGCTACGGGATAGCACTCTGCAGATACATGCAATATTTCCATAATTAAATCTT
>NZ_JBNQGD010000225.1:0-4995 GCF_050436765.1 Arachidicoccus sp.
ATTCCGGACTTGGGTTTTCACAAGTCGCTTCGCCAAATGTAACCTGGGAAATAGCCACTAAACAAGATTTAGGATTGGATCTATCACTTTGGCATGACGCATTTTCAATGACGGTTGATGCCTTTAAGGATGAGCGTAGAGGTATTTATATGCAAAGAAATTATTTACCTTCTTATGTTGGACTGACAAGTATACCTAATGCAAATGTAGGGTCGGTGCGTTCGACAGGCTTTGATGGAAACTTTACAGTCCGCCATCAGTTCAACAAGGTAAACGTAACCTTACGTGGTAATATAACGTATAGTAAAAATGAAATATTGAATGACGATGAAGAAGAAAGTGTATACCCCTATCAGATGGAAAAGGGATACCGCGTGGGGCAAACCAGGGGCTTAATCGCACTAGGCCTGTTTAAAGACTATAATGATATTCGAAACAGCCCAACGCAGGAATTTGGGTCTTACCAACCTGGTGACATTAAATATAAGGACGTAAATGGCGATGGGGTCATCAATGGTGATGATGTTGTTGCTATCGGCTCTACCAGTACGCCGAATTTAATCTACGGATTTGGAGCTTCTGCTAGCTGGAAAGGGTTTGATGTGAATGTGCTGTTTCAAGGAGCCGGAAATTCGAACTTCTTTATATACGGAAAATCAGTTTACGCTTTTAGTGAAGGAGAATGGGGAAATATTCTACAAGGCATGCTGGATAACAGGTGGATATCGGCAGATATTTCCGGAAACCCTGCAACGGAAAACCCAAATGCCTCCTATCCCAGATTAAGTTTTAACGGAAATAGTAATAACTACCGGAATTCTTCCTATTGGCTGCGTAATGGAACTTACTTAAGACTTAAGAATTTGGATATTGGTTATTCGCTGCCTAAAGAGATGCTTAATAAAGTCCATATGAGTAGTGTTCGTATCTACTGTATTGGAACTAATTTATTGACTTGGGCACCTTTCAAATTATGGGATCCAGAGACAACAGACCCAAGAGGAGAAACTTATCCTTTGATTAAGTCAGTTACATTAGGAGTAACAATTGGTTTATAATATAAAAACGTATATTTTGATGAAATGAGCCATAAGTATCTCGCATATCCAAAGCAATGATCACTTGGTGAATTCCATCTGACAAATAAAAAATGAACAGATGAAAAAAATAACTGCCATATCCATTTTTTTAATGATGGTGACGCTATTAATGTCATGCAAAAAATATCTGAAATCTGATCAATATTTTAAGGATCGGCTGACTTTAGACAAGTCGTTTAATAATGAAAAATACATCGAGGAATGGTTGGCTAATTCCTACTCCTACCTTACTGGCGCGAACGCAGATGTCGCAAGTAAAGGGTTTGAACCATTCAATTTCGCCGATGATATTTATTACGGCGATAGAGATGTAGACTATGATGTAACGAATGCGGGTGCTTTATCTTATAATCGTTTCAGTCTCGGTAACTATCATGAAAATGAGAAGCAAGATTCCTGGACGCAATGTTATCAGGGCATCAGAAGCGCCTCCATATTTATACAAAATATTGGTCAGTCGACTGCTGTGGATGCAGCGGCGATCGCAGATTATAAGGCGCAAGCGCGGTTTGTTCGTGCTTATTACTACTGGCTTTTACTTAGAAAGTATGGCCCTATCCCTATTCTTCCTGATGAGGGCGCCGATTATACCAAGGATTATAGCGAATTAGCTTTACCCCGGAGCAGTTATGAACAGTGCGCCGAATATATTGGTAAAGAAATGGTACTTGCAGCCAAGGATTTGCCACAGAGTCGTGGGCAATTGGACATAGGCAGACCGACCAAAGGGGCGGCTCTGGCAACTCGTGCAAAAGTATTTTTGTATGCTGCGAGTCCTTTGATGAATGGTGGTAAACTGAGTATGGATTTCAAAGAGCAGTTGGTAGATGATAAAGGCAATCATTTACTTTCACTTACCTATGATGAACAGAAATGGGCAAGAGCGGCTGCTGCTGCAAAGGATGTTATGCAGCTGGGTGTTTACTCCTTATATGTTGCGCCGTTTCATTCCTCAGGTACCATAACTCACCCAGCGACTATAGCGCCGCCCTATAACGCCGCCTACTCAGATAAATCTTGGCCGGACGGTTGGGCCAATATAGATCCGTTTGAGTCTTACCGATCACTATTTGATGGTGAATTGTCAGCTTCCGAAAACCCGGAACTGATTTTTACGCGCGGACAGAATCAATCCAGCGAGGGTATTAATGTCATGGTTGTACACCAATTACCAAGAATTGCATCAGGTTGGAACACACACGGTATGACACTAAAACAGTGTGATGCTTATTACTTAAACGATGGCTCCGATGCTCCTGGAAAAGATATGGAGTATGGCAGAGGAAACGGCAGTCAAAGAGTGCAGGGTTTTGTAACCGATCAGGACGTTGCAGATGGTAAATATAAGCCCTTAGCATCAGGTGTTTCCTTACAGTTTGCAAACAGAGAACCGAGGTTTTATGCCTCCGTAGCTTATAATGGCAGTGTGTGGCACTTGACCAATGAGTCGGAAGAAAGAAACAGAGAACAGCAGGTTTTTTACTATCGCGGCTCTGGGAATGGCTACACGAATACCATGTTTTGGTTGAGAACTGGTATTGGGATTATGAAATACGTTAACCCACAGGATACTTATGAAAACGGAGATTTGAATAAAGTGGTGCCAAAGTATGAGCCTGCAATTCGTTATGCAGACATACTATTAGCTTACGCGGAGTCTTTAAATGAATTAACTAGCTCCTATAGTATACCTAGTTGGGATAGTTCACAGGTTTATACGATTGCAAGAAGCGTTGATGAAATGCATAAAGGTATCCGACCAATCAGGATTAGAGCCGGATTACCTGATTATAGCGAAGCGGTGTATTCGAGTAATACACAATTACGAAAAGCAATAAAACGTGAACGACAAATCGAATTGATGGGGGAACAGGAGCGTTATTATGATTTGCGCCGATGGGAAGACGCTTCAGTAGAACTAGCACTGCCCATCTATGGTTACAATGTCCTTATGACTGCAAATCAAAGAGATTTATTCCAGCAACCCGTGGCAGCTTTTGCTCTTCAAAGCACTTTTGCGCCCAAAATGTATTTTTGGCCAATTGCTATTGAAGAATTGAGAAGAGATGCTCGTTTGACACAAAATCCGGGTTGGCAAACTTATAACAACTAAAATTTACGTATGAAGCGCCATGTAAAATATTTCGCGAAGCAGAATGTAGGGCGCCACATCCGGTTATTAAAAAACATTAAAAAATAGATGCATGAAAAAGATAGCTGCTCTACTGACCCTATTACTAATTATCGGAACTATTGCCTGCAATAAAGGATGGATTACTGAACAATATCATCAATACATCTCGTTCAAAGCACCTTTGGATGGGGATGGGGTTACGCCTATTCATGTCAGATACAAACCCGATGGGATGGTCAATTATGAGTTACCAGTAATTGTCAGTGGTTCAACTAACAATAATAAAAATTTACTCGTCCATATTGGAGTTGATGCTGACACCCTGAAAGCATTCAATGACCAGAATTTTCAAAACAGAACGGATCTTTATTATAAAGAGTTGACAAGTCAGTATTTTGCGATTCCAGATACCGTATCGATTCCAAAGGGATCGAATTCTGATACGGTAACAATTGGGTTCACGCTTAAAAATATTGACTTAGTCGATAAATGGGTTCTTCCGCTAACAATAGAGCCTTCCCCTTCCAATGATTACATACCAAATCCTAGAAGAAATTATGCTAAGGCATTATTGAGGATTGTACCATTTAACGATTTTTCTGGAGAATATAGTGGTACCTCTCTCAAGGTTTATTTGAAAGGGGAGGAGAATGGCGCAGCAATAGTGAAGAGTACGATAGAGACTTACGTCGTTGATGAAAGTACCATCTTTTTCTATGCTGGTACGGTGGACGAGAACAAATCCGATAGACGGGATTATAAGATATACGCTCATTTTGATGAAGAGAAAAAGCAAGTAACGCTCACTACTGATAATCCATCTATGAATTTGCAGGTAAATAAAATAATTAATTATTCTGTTGAAGATGTTAAAGATGAACTTCTGCCTTATTTAGTTCATAGATATATCACCATCAATAATATCGATTATAACTTCACGGATTACACTTCGGTAGCCAATGCGTCCATCGATTATACTGTTCGAGGGTCATTGATTATGGAAAGGAAGATCAATACACAGATACCGGATGAAGATCAGGCAATTCAGTGGTAACAGGGGTACTACAACAAGTGGTAATCGATAGTGATGTGTTTTAACTTAAAAATGTTCATTGTAATTTAATTAGTAAACTATGAGAAGCTTAGTAATATATGTATTTCTGTTGGTGGCTTCTACAACTTGTGGTTATAATGCCTGTGCGCAAAAGCCAAAAATAAGCAACAAAAGTTTTGAAGGCGTGTGGCAGGTAAGTATGCAAAAATCACCTGCGGGAAGCGATAAATTTTTGCCGCCGCATAACAATGACTTTAAGATTTTTGATGCTGACGGGAATTTTAGACACATTTTTTATTTAAATAATAAGTACGTCGAACTTTCAAATGGAAAAATTGAAATCACTTCCGATTCTACTTATACAGAGCATTTAAACAGACATATTGCAGTTCCGTCCTCTATAAAAGAGGGGAAAATAATATTTCATTTTTTAGATGAAAATACATTTTTAATGAAATGGGAATTGGGTAAATCAAACGGACAGGAAATATATGAACGTGTTAGATAATATGCCTAAAGCAAACAAAAATAAAAAATACCATAATTTAATCCCTTTTTAATGAGTAAGTTTTTTTTCAGATTTTCTATTGCATTTGTATTAGTTCTTTTATTAAACAATACCTACGCCCAAAAGCAGCTAGCGCCGTCCTACCCTTTGATTACGCACAACACATATTTCAGTATTTGGTCCAATAGTGATATGCTCA
>NZ_JBNQGD010000226.1:0-6168 GCF_050436765.1 Arachidicoccus sp.
ATACCCACAAAATTTTATCGAATTAAACAAGATGTAGTTCGTGGGGTGGATACGTAGCGAAAAGAGGATTCGTGATTTTATTAAAATCCAATTCTTGTAATTCTTGCATCTTTCTGATCCAACATTGTACTTGCTTTCCGAGTTCATATAGCTGTGCTTCGTCACTTGAATTGCCAATTATTTTAAGTCGGATCATGTTCCCACATTAAGTTTATAGCTATTCAGAGGTATAAATGAAAAATGATTTCGAAAAAGCCGTTTCGGGAAAAATCGTCATTTCTTTGTGAATAATCGTCATTGTTTGCCTTCTTAGAGAGAGTCATATTTGCATTCTATAAATAACTGATGCAATGATAAAATTTGATGTTCCAACAAAAGAAGAAGTCTCCGAAAAGAATAAAGAACTTTTTACAGGCCTTGAGAAATCGATAGGCAATGTCCCTAACCTATATGCTACTATGGCCTATTCTGATAATGCGTTATCTAAGTATATGGTTTTTCAGAATAGTCCGTCTTCCTTAAATATCAAAGAAAAGGAAGCTATTAATCTCGTAGTAAGCCAGGTAAACGGATGTAGGTATTGCCTGAGTGCACATACCCTCATCGCAAAGATGAATGGTTTTTCCGATGAAGAAGTGCTGAAGATAAGGAAAGGAAATGCAAGCGACCTCAAACTAAATGCTCTGGTGGAATTTGCCAAAGCCGTTACAGAAACAAAAGGTAGGGTAACAGAGCATGTATTAAATACGTTTTTCGACGCAGGTTACACAAAGGGAAATATGATTGATGTAATCTTTCAGATAGGTGATAAAATTATAAGCAATTACTTGCACAATCTTACAAATGTACCAATAGATTTTCCATTAGCTCCTCAATTGGACTAATAAGTAATAAACAAAAATCCTCCCTAAATAAACATTTAAATTATGAAAAAGTCAATTAATTCCAAATGGCTATTATTGTCTGCTGCTTTACCATTTGTCCTGGTGTCCTGTAGTAAAAGCCATGATAATATACCGGTAACAAGCCATCATATCATTACGATAGAAAACGTATTGAAATCACAGCCTTTAGTCGAATCTGGCACATTTCAACAGCCCGGTATGCTTATCCAGCCTGGAGATTCATCTTCTATTACTTTTTCAGCAGCGAAAGGAGAAGCCATTACATTTGCAACGATGTACGGTTGGTCAAACGACCTGTTCTTTGCTCCTGCAAATCCCGGCATACAAGTTTATGACGCTAGCGGTAATCCTATCCAGGGCGATGTATCTTCTCAAATAAAACTCTGGGATAATGGCACACGCATTAACCAAAAACCTGGTTCAACGGTAAATCATCCGGGTACTGCAGAAACTAAACCACAAAACATTGTCGAAGTCAACGGAACGGATGCGCAGGGCAATACTTACTTACCTGCATCATCATTGATGAAGGCTAATTTAAAATACGATGGTAATTCGATGTTTACCCTCACGCTTAAAAATATTTCGGGCGGCACAACTAATGAAACGCCTTTCAGCCCCGGCGTTTGGGCGGTCTCTTATATTGTTGGGAATAATTTACTAAATTCTGATCCTATTTACACTGAAGGTAAACCTACAGCCAATGGCCTGACCAAGATCTCTGAAATGGGGGACAATAGTGAACTTAATTCTTATTTAAGTAGTATTACCGGTATTTTCACCCCTTTGTCACCCATATTGGTTGTTGTATACAATGGCATCTCTAATCCTATTTATACAGTTGGGCAGAACGATGCAGGTCATGGTTTAAAAGCACTTGCCCAAAAAGGAGATGCAAGCGGATTAGCAGATTATCTGAAAACTGTGAAAGGAGTAAAAAATGTGTATGTGTTACCTGCAGCCAACTCTAAAGTACTGCTTCCAGTCATCAATGGACAAGCAGGTAGCAGCGTATCACAGCAGATTAGTGTTGCCCCTGGGGACAAGGTGGCCGTAGCTACTATGTATGGCTTTTCCAACGACTGGTTCTTTGCCACAAAAGGCGAAATAGACGCCACACAGGCGAGCGATATATCTTCTCAGGTAGGGTTATTTGATGATGGAACAGCGGTAAACCAATTCCCAGGAGCGGGGGTAACACAATTTAATCTTGCTGGCACACCACTTACCGAAAGCAAGCCTATTGCAGCAGTACCCAATCCTAACTCCTTTACGACCCTTCCCGATATTAGCAACATCATCAATGTAACAATTCGATAATGTTTAAAGTGCGGCAGATTATGACCATCATGCTGCCGCACTATTCACCAATAGATTAGATCCGAAAATAAAATGATCAAAACATATCGCCGTAGGCTTCATTAAAGATAAATTTTTCTATTGTGTGATGCATAGAAGTAGTTGCGCAAAATAAATCGGAAACGACATTATGAAAGGCTAAATGGTGCTGCAATTTACAACGCCGTTGTCTAAGCGTGAAACAATGGAGAAACAAATTGGTTATATCGGGGCTATACAACCGCTTACACTTGCAAAACGGGGGTTAAAATTAAAACAGGTTATTCAAAGATAGAAAAGATAAAAAACAGCAAACATAAAAATAGGTCTTGATAACAGAAGGCCTACAGGTATAAGATAGGAATTGATAAAGATGCGAAAATTGCAACTGCGGTAGTCTTTGTAGTGCTGGACAAACTGGCTAATACAATGAGACCGAATATTGTTCTTAATAGAAATGCCACCATTTATACTCAATCATTCAGTTTTATGGTTAGGCGCCCTAAATTATTGCTGGGCCTTCGATATTTGAAAATGGATAGACATTTAAAAAATGCATTATTATGATTAAAAAAGAAAAGCTTAACGCTATTGCGCCTTTGGTATTAAGACTAATTGTCGGCATTGGCTTTATGGTACATGGCTACGTTAAAATAAGTAGAGGAACGGTAGGATTTGAAAAATTGCTTATTCAAATTGGCGTCCCTTTTGCACACGTAAATGGGTTACTGGTGCCTTATATCGAACTACTAGGTGGCCTCGCGGTGCTGACAGGCTTATATCTCAGGATGATTGCCATACCGCTAATCATAACCATGCTAGTAGCAATGTTCTCTATACAGTTTCATTATGGATTTAGCTCGGTTAATACTATCGGACTCACTTCAGCCGGCCCAAAATTTGGACCGCCCGGCTATGAGATCAATCTTTTATATATTGCATGTTTAATTTCATTGATTTTTACAGGTCCTGGTATCTTTTCTATTGATGAAGAGAGGGTCAAACGAAATAAACGGAGGTCCAATACAAATGTTGAATTAAATTAAAATAAATTTGATGACAGAATTAAGATAAAAATTATTTTTCCCCAGAAAAGATGTTAAAAGAATATAGAAATAACGCCACTCTTGGGCATTTTATCATGCATGTCAGAAATGGAATGTTCAGGGGTGTAGGCATAACAGATACTTCATCTAAATCCATTAATACATTTGTGTTTAATAAAGGAGCAGAACAGGAAGTAATCATTGATGAGGTAAAATATACGATGCCCGCTCAGAGTGTTTTGCCCTTGATGCATAATCAACATTTTGTTTTCGAATATCCGGAGGCATTGGTAGCATGGCAGTTCAACCGAGAGTTTTATTGTATTGTAGATCATGACGCTGAAGTAGGCTGTGTTGGATTTTTATTTTATGGCATTCATAACCCAATGTTTATAGTTCTTAACAAAAAAGAGCTTAAAGAGCTGTCCGACATCGAAAGAAGTTTTTCCGATGAGATAAATGTAGAAGACAGCTTCCAGGGAGAAATGCTTCGTTCTTTATTAAAAAGGTTGATCATTAAAATTACCCGTACGGCCCAGAAGCAAGTTAAATCGTATGACAAATTCAGCAATGAAAAGATGGATTTGATACGTAACTTTTCCTTGTTTTTAGAAGGTAATTTTAGAAAAGAACATGCCGTAAAATTTTATGCGGCTGCGTTAAATAAGTCGCCTAAGACTCTCTCCAACTTCTTTGCGATGTGTCATGAACCATCGCCGGTAAAGGTGATTCATAACAGGATTATATTGGAAGCGAAGCGCTATCTGCATTATACGGATAAAACGTCCAAGGAGATTGCTTATGAATTGGGGTTTGAAAACCCGGAACATTTTAGCCGCTTTTTTAAATCAAATACAGGTAAAAATATTTCAGCTTTTCGAAAAGAAGACAATAACACTACTAACAAGGTTAAGTAAATAGACTTCTTTACATTAGGGATTATTTCTTCGGCATTTATTGCTTATTCAATAGCCTTGTTTAATGCATAGTTTAATGTAAGAACTTGGCAAATTCACGCCAAACTTATTTTCACCCTCCTTTGTAAATCCGTTCAAACTAAAACAGTCGGATACAAATTAAAGCGTTGCTTTCTATTTTCAATTGCTGCTCCGCCTCTGCCTCCCTATCTGCTTGGAAATAAGCAAAGCATAAAACGACATTTACTGCGCGTTTATTTTTATGTTTAAATTCATTAAAGCATAATTTGTAAGTCCGATTTATGTCAAATATAGATGTAATGGCATAGCTTAATCACGGAAGGGTTCTATAAATTCTATCTACAACATTAGGTCGAAAGAGTAATAATTCCAACAGGAGAAAGCTAATAAACGAATAATTTAATGATAAATATCAAAACCGAAATTTTATATAAACTATAACAAAAAAGAAATATATTCGTTTGATATTATCAAAATGTGACGTTTTTATGAACTGTATAAGAGAACTAAAAAACAGCAACCCAAACACATTCAATGAGATTTATAATGCTTTTCATCCGAGGCTGTACAACTACATTCTACATCGTACAAAATCGACCTATTTTGCAGAAGAAGTAGTGCAACTTACATTTATCAAGTTGTGGAATAGCCGGAGCCACCTTTCAGATGAGATTGATTTACAGATACAAATATTTCGCATTGCCAAAACGACCCTTATTGATTACATCAGGAAAACTCAACAGCAAAATAGTAGGATACTTTCGGCAAAAAGTGAGGGGTTTGAAACGCTACAACATATGCATAGAAATGTTTTTTACAAGGAAACTATTTCAAAATTGGAAAATCTAATTGCATCACTACCTCCAGTAAGGAGGAAGGTTTTTGAAATGAGCCGTTATAAGCAAATGTCCCATAAAGAGATATCAGAAAAATTAAACATCACACCGAAAACAGTTGAGAATCATATTAATCTTGCCCTTAAATATATTAAGACATTTTTTTTGCTGTACCTTTTATTTATAAGTTTAGGGTTGTAATTGCTAATCATGAAATTGTAACTTTGCAGGCTGATATGATCATTACTAAAGACGTAATAGAAAGGTTTTTTACAGGAACGTGCAGCGATCAGGAAAGAGAAGAAGTTGCCCGGTATTTCAAGGAGTATCCCATGGAAGCGGATAGGTATTTTCCGGAATTAGACTGGAACGATACTTCCAGGTGGAATGAGCCTTTAGATGATTCTGTTTCCAACAGAATGCTTGATAAAATTCATAGTACGCTTGCCGAAAAAAAAAATCGACGCAGGTCATTGTATTACAAGATCAGTAGTATCGCTGCGATATTTCTCTTACTGGTAGGCATATTTTATTTTGAACATTCTCAAGATAGTCCTACACAGAAAACGGTTGTTTCACGACCCCTCAAAGTAATTACACATAGTAATAAGGGTATTGCTGTAGAACATTTGATATTGCCAGATAGTACAACAGTTGAATTATATCCACACAGTACTATCAGTTACCTTGCCCATTTTGAAGCGACCAAAAGAGATATGCAATTGAAAGGAGAAGCTTTATTTAAAGTATTTAAAGATGCACAACGTCCCTTTACAGTGTATAGCGAGCAGGTTTCCACAACTGCTTTGGGTACCTGTTTTCTTGTGAAAATAAGCAGTCGAGAAATCAATATAAGATTATATGAAGGCAAGGTCCTTGTCAGAAAAATAGATGGTCTCGCAAAAGAATTAAATATACATAATAACAAATTTGTCGTCGTAAAAGATAGTAGCAACTATAACAGGAATGAGTACAAACGGTATTATCTTAATGCAGGCAATGAGATTGTCTATCATGTCTTTTCTGATCAATTTTCTCCTATTCTTAATTTTCTCAAGCCAGAAGATAAAAAGCCTTTAATTGTTGTAAGTCAAAACAACAAACC
>NZ_JBNQGD010000227.1:0-9867 GCF_050436765.1 Arachidicoccus sp.
CATTATTACTTCACAACTGAATACAAAAGTGCTGCAATATTATAAGCATTTATATTTCGAAGGCGGACTGCAATACAAAATTCCACTTAGCTCTAAATGGCAACTTTCTTTTGGTGCAGTAGCCTCTAACAAAACTAATTTAAATAGTTCAAGATCCGTGGGTATAACTCAAGGCGACCCCAGCGTTTCTGACCCAACTGTAATACTTGCAGATTCAATAACGAATACATCAACTTTCACACTCCCACTTACTTATGGAGGAGGTCTTTCACTAAAATTTGATAATAGGGTCACCTTTGCTGCAGACTACAAAACACAGCGATGGAGTAATACCGTTAATAACCTTGCTAATGGCGCATATAGCCTGCAAAACAGCAATAATTATTCTGCAGGTATTGAATTTGCAAAGAATAAAACTGTCGTAATAAATAATGGTCTATATAATTACGAAAAATACTTTTTCCAGATAGGAGGTTTTTACACGCAGGAATACTTAAATATTCGTGGTCAACAAATTGATAATATTGGAGCCACATTTGGTGTCGGTGTTAATGCTATGCGCTCTTCTTTGGGCTATATGTTCAATTTTAAAGTAGGTACAAGAGGCACAAGAGCCAACAACTTAATAAATGAAAATTATTTTCAACTTGGGATAGTAGTTTCTTTCAAAGACTTGTGGAGAACGCACGAGCCGAGATATAACTAAGATACGCGGACATTGCGTTGAATAAGGAAAAAGGGGGATGATTTTATTCCCCTTTTTTTGTGCAAGAAATTATAGTAGTGCTTTAACCGATATTTGTCAAATTATAAATCATAATTCCTTATTATCTTTGCGCACTATGAGTCAAAATTTATCCGAACAAGAAATTATTAGAAGAGAAAAATTAAAATCTCTGCAAACTGCAGGAATCGATCCTTACCCTGCTGCTTTATACCCTGTATCAGATTATTCCATCCATATTAAAAACTCTTTCTCTGAAGAGAAAAAAGACGATTTTGCGCATGTGTGCGTGGCTGGCCGAGTGATGAGCATCAACGATAAAGGCAAGGTTTTCTTTATAAAAATACAAGATAGTAAAGGTATTATACAACTATATGTAAAGCGTGATGAAATATGTCCAGGTGAGGATAACACCTTTTGGAGCCTGGTAGTAAAGGGATTAGATCTAGGTGATTTTATCGGCGTTACCGGGTTTGTATTTATTACCCGCACAGGCGAAACATCTATACATGCGCAAACCCTTACACTACTTTCAAAATCATTAAAACCTTTACCTGTTGTAAAACGCGACGAAGAAGGTCATGTATTTGATGCCGTTTCCGATCCTGAGTTTCGCTATCGTCAACGCTATGCTGACTTAGTTATTAATCCTGAGGTAAAAGATACCTTTGTAAAACGCACCAAAATAATCAATACCATTCGCGAATTTTTGAATGGAAATGGAGCTTTAGAAGTAGATACACCTGTTTTGCAAGCCATTCCCGGTGGAGCAGCTGCTAGACCATTCATTACCCATCATAATGCGCTGGATACTCCTTTTTATCTGAGAATTGCTAATGAACTTTACCTGAAAAGGTTAATTGTGGGCGGTTTTGACTGGGTATATGAATTCAGCCGCAACTTCCGCAACGAAGGAATGGATAGAACACATAATCCAGAATTTACCGTTTTGGAATGGTACACCGCTTACAAAGATTATTTTTGGATGATGGAAACCACCGAGCAACTTTTAGAAAAACTAGCTTTAGCCATACATGGCACAACCGATGTTCCTGTCGGTGAAAAAATTATCAACTTTAAGGCACCGTTTAAACGTATATCCATTTTGGATGCCATTAAAGAAAATACAGGCATTGATGTAAGCAGCAAAGATGAAGCAGGTCTGCGTGAAGTCTGCAAACAATTAAATCTGGATGTACCGCCCAATATTGGTAAAGGGAAACTGATAGACGAAATTTTTGGTGAGACATCGGAACATACATATAGTCAGCCAACTTTTATTATTGACTATCCGATAGAGATGTCACCGCTTACCAAAAAACATCGTGAAAAAGAAGATTTAGTAGAACGTTTTGAATTGATGATAAATGGCAAAGAAATTGCCAACGCCTATAGCGAATTGAACGATCCGATTGATCAACGCGAACGTTTTGAAGAACAATCAAAATTGATGGAGCGTGGCGATGATGAAGCCATGTTTATCGACCAGGATTTTTTACGTTCCTTAGAATATGGTATGCCACCTACAAGTGGTATTGGCATCGGCATTGATCGTTTGGTAATGCTTTTAACCAACCAGCAATCTATTCAAGATGTTTTACTGTTTCCGCAAATGCGTCCTGAAAAAATGGATTAATGTACAGCCATGAAAATAAAAGAAGGGGTTCAATGAACCTCTTCTTTTATTTTCTAACAGTCATCTTTGTTTTCCAATTGTAAAACTATAGACGAACACCTAAACCCTCCATTTTGTTATCTCTTTGCACGTTCAACTCTATGTGTTTCACTTCTCGTGTTGCTTCTACTTGAGCTTCTGGAAGAAGAAGCTTTTTCGCGTGTAGGTGGTGTATATCTTTTTACAGGTGCAGAGCGTTGTACAGGTACCGAACGTTGTACAGGTTTAGTCTGTTGCTCTGGCCTAACAGGTACTGTCCTTTTAACGAGTGGCGTCTGGCGTTGTGTTGAAGATTGTCTATTTTGTTGTACAGAAGATTTTTGGGGAGCAGTACTTCTTTGAGGAGCAGTACGCTGTACTCGTTGTTGATTCGGCACTACAGTCCTTGATGGAGTCGTACTTTTTTTAGCAGGCGCTGCAGATCTTGTTGAAGTTCCTCCTCTCACGGTCGGATTATACATGTGTAGCTCGTTATTTCTAACACCGGTCGTCCTAGCATTTCTTGTATTCACAATTCTAATAGGTCGAATGGTTCGTCCGGAACTTCTTTCCACGTCTCTGACCTGAGGGCCACGTGCATAACGTTGATTGTGCGCATTACCATAATTATTTATGATGGTAGTGTGTCTGATATAAGTAACATTTCTTGAACGGGAATAATAATAATTATTGATATTGTGGTATCCCATATATCTCCTCGGCATAAATGTCCAATAGTTCGTCGGAAACAAGCCTATAGAAATATTAACACCGAAACTCATGCCCGGACCAAGTGGCGCCCATCCATATACATCCGCACCTGTACTCCAACCTACCCAAGCAGGTCCCCAAGTATAACCTGGTACCCAATACCACCCGTAACTATTGCTATACCCCCAACGACCATAATGGAAAGGAGCCCAACCCCAACTGTAATTAGAAACCCAAGTCCAACCATAAGATGTATATGCCCAATATCCATTTGAAGAATAAGGTTGAAAATTAGCAACATCTGCCACCCAAACCTGTCCATATTGAGCGCTATTTATCCAATGCCCGTAAGGTGCTAACTGATTATAAAAATCGTTGAATGTAATTTGCGGTTCTCCTTGTTGTTGCGCGAACTGGTTATCATCTTGATTATTATCCTGATTGTAATCATAGTTATTATCATTATAACCGTTATCGTAATCATAGCCATTTCCATAGTCCGATTGCGCATAAATTACAGATGTACAACCTATTGACAATATCGCAACAGCGAAAAGGCTTGTAATTGTTCTGAAATATTTTTTCATGGCTTTCTATTTAATTTTACCAAATTAGATCAAGGCAAATTCAGTGCCTATCTACCTCTAGGACTATATTTTATGAAAAAAGGTTTAAAGGCAGTATTGTTAAATTACCCGCCTAATGCAATAGAGGCACGCTCCAAATCCTCAGGAGTGTCTATTTCTACGCCTATGCCACTTACCACAATCATCCTTAACGGAACACCATTTTCTAAATAACGCAGGCATTCAATTTTTTCTATTATCTCTAAAGGGGTCATCTCCCATTTGGTAAACCTTATCAATGCCTCTTTGCGAAACGCATATACCCCAATATGTTCGTAATAAGTAACAACCGTCTCTTTATTGCGAGGATAAGGAATTACGGAGCGGCTAAATAATAAGGAATTCATATTTTTATCAACCACTACTTTCACATAATTATAATCTTCAATATATTTTTGTTCGGTCAAAATTTGCATCATGCTCGCCACCTGTACAGTTTCGTCTTTAAACACGTTAATTATTTCTTCTAAAGCCGGTTTATTTACAAAGGGGGTATCTCCTTGTATATTTATAATAATGTCCACCTCCATTTCCCTCGCGACTTCCGCTATTCTATCACTACCGCTTTCATGATTGCCTTTTGTAATAATAGCATTACCGCCGTTCTGCGTGATCTCATTAAAAATAATTTCACTATCGGTGGCGACGATCACTTCGTCAAAAAGGTTCGTCCCTACCGTATTTTCATAAGTATGCCTGATGATTGGTTTACCCTGTAACATTTGCATCAACTTTGCGGGAAACCTTGTGGCGGCATACCTTGCCGGAATAATCGCTATTATTTTCATAAAAATTATTTAGACTATTAATTTAGTTAATTATTTTCTGAATATCCACATCAGATTGAATATTATTCATTTGGCGTAAGATCCAACTGGACTTCCAATGCACAAAACGGCTCTCAGGAACCACTTTAAAAACTTTTGGGTTTGGTAAACACGCAATAATCATTGCGGCCTCTCTACGCGTCAAATGCTTAGCGGAATGATGAAAATATTGTTGTGAAGCAGCTTCAATTCCATAAATGCCTTTGCCCATCTCAATGGTATTTAGATAAATACAAAGTATTCTTTTCTTACCCCAGAACCATTCTATCATTTTAGTATAAAAGAACTCAGGCACTTTTCTCACATACTTCATTATTCCTTCTCCCTGCCAAAGAAAAACATTCTTTGCGGTTTGCTGACTAATAGTGCTTGCGGCAGCCCCACGTACTCTATTTCTATGCTTAGTATCCAAACTTTTTTCAATTGCATTCCAATCGAATCCTCCATGTTCGGGGAACAATTGATCCTCTCCAGCAATAGCTGCTAGCTTTGCGTTTGGTGAAATCTCATCCCAGGAAACATAATCTCTCTTCAACCCATTTCCTGTCAATAAACTACCTAATTGAGTAATAGTAATGGGGGGCATTACCCACCGGCAAACGATTGTGTAGGCAACAGAAATAAGCAGTAAAACAAATACTATTTTAAAAAACTTGCGTATAATTTTTTTCACCGGGCAAAGATAGAGGCAATTCGTTAATTTGAGAATTAGATAATTTAACGATCTAAAAACTATTCTTCCTTTTCATTTAGCATAAGGACTTTCCAAGCGTCTAATACTTTACCTTGTTCTAAAAGTTTATGGGCAAGATTGTGTAAGTCTTCTGCAATATTTTCGTTTTTTTCTAAAATAATTTTTACCTCCGGAAACAGTCTGACTTGCACCAAATCCTCCGCTTCGGGCAGATGTTCTATATTGCCCAACATACCCAAATCGTTGCCAGTTAATATTTTTGAATGCCTCACAGACGGCGGCAATACGTCAATTCCAATTCCCAGCGTACGTAAGGGCTTTGGTACCTTAAATAAATTATCTTTTGTAACACGACAATACCAGTCACCGCCAAGTCGCGCCACCAGATCTATTTTTGCCTGATCTATTTTACCCTCTTCATCTAATATTTCTTCTCGAATATGAATACGCTTTATTTCTGCTAAAATTAAATTCCCAGCTCCCGCGTTTTCACCTAAAGTAATTACATCATTTATCACACACTCCAACTGAACCGGAGCCTCTGCTACCCGGGGTGGCTTAATCAAATCAGATTTCAACATAGTAAAACCAGCTTTTTCAAATTCATTCACACCTTTTGCATATTCCGTACTGGCCAAACTCGTTTGTTGCACCATCTGAAAATTGACAATATTTATCACACATTCTTTTACTTCCAATATATTTTCCAATGTATGTTTCGTTGTATTATCCCGCACACGACGCGCGGGGGAAAACACACACAGCGGCGGGTTGGTACTGAACATATTGAAAAAACTAAATGGACTTAGATTGATAATTCCATCTTTATCGATGGTAGAGGCAAAGCATATCGGCCTTGGCGCAATGGCATATTGCAGATAATTCTGCATTTGCGCAGGACTAAGATTTTGTGTATCGAGTGTGAGCATGAAGGGATTTGCAATTTATAATTTAAGCAGTATGATCTCTATAGAATGTAATATCTATGATTTTTAAGATTTGTATTAATATTTCGGCACCTCGGCTTTTATATTTTCATCTTTGCTGACTACTTTTTCTTCAAATTCAGAATCGATAATTCCGAATTTTCTTTTCTTATTACATTTGTTAAAACACCTAGGCCAGTTATTTCCATTTCTATACTATCGTTGGGTTGTAGCCATTGCGCTTGGTAATTGGGATTATTGAATAGCCCCGTTCCATTCAGTTCTAAAAAGCAACCGGTACCTACCGTTCCTGAACCAATCACGTCACCAGGTAAAATATTTACACCATAAGCACATCGTTCAATTATTTCTGCAAAAGTCCAATCCATATCTTTTACGTTACCAAGGGAAACCTGCACACCATTTACTTTACAGCTCATTTGCAAATCATAATTATTACCTGTATGATTTTCCTTTGCAGGCACTTTATATTTTTCCAATTCATCGGGCGTAACCAACCAGGGTCCAATGACAGTAGAAAAATCTTTTCCCTTTGCCGGACCGAGGTTCAATTTCATTTCTTCCATTTGCAAAAGGCGTGCGCTCATGTCATTCATAATCGTAAATCCTGCGATATATTCATCTGCATCTTTGGCCATTATATTTCTCCCTTTTTTACCAATGACTACCGCTATTTCCAATTCGAAATCAAGTTTTTGAAAATGATCCGGCATACATTTTATTTCACCAGGACCTTGTATAGCATTATGATTGGTAAAATAAAAAATCGGGTATTGATCAAACTCCGGAATCATTTCCACTTTACGGTTTCTGCGGGCGGCAGCAACATGCTGCCGAAAAGCGTAACCGTCCCTACATGAACTTGGATGCGGAACAGGTGCAATTAATTCATAAAAAACTTCTTCTTTAAAGTTTTCGCCTGACAATATTTTTTCTTCCACTATATGCGCACGTTTCATCATCGGTGCTTCCCCTAATAAAAACGCACGCATATTATCGGGAATATTTTTGTCGCAAGTATTAAGGTTATAAATATGACCTTTTACATATATGCCAAGGTGCTCAATGTTTTCAGTTTGGTAGGATACTAATTTCATAGTTTATTTTTATTTGTGTAAGTTTAAAATATTGAAAAGTTAGAAAGTTGGCTTTCTATTACATTGTTGTAAAGTTGAAGGTATAATTTCTAAATATTTCCACAAAGCTAACAACTGTTTATAAAACTTTTGTAATTTCGGCCGCATTAATTGTTGTTCACAAGAAGAACGATTAACTTAGTACCGAAATGCGAATAAAAATCTTATATACATTCTTTTCTACTATAGAGAAACAAGCCAGCTACAAACATCAGCTTGTTGCCGCACTTGTGTTTGCACAATATTAAGCAGATTGTTCCACTTCACTTGCAATAATAAAAATCCTTCCCTGGACTTTCTACTTTTCATTTTTTCAACTCAACAGCTATGTCTTTTTATCACAAAGCAGGCAAAATTCCACATAAGCGCCACACACAATTTCGCAAACCAGATGGCGAACTCTATGCCGAAGAATTAGTTTCTACTGAGGGCTTTTCCAGTGTTTATTCCCTGGTATATCACACGCATCCTCCTACAATTGTAAAAAAGCTGGGTGAACCTTTTGATGTACAGCCGAGAATCGCTCGTGAAAAGCACCTGAAACATACAAGTCTACTAGGTTTCAATATTTCACCGGAAGATGATTATTTGCAAAGCCGCAAACCCGTTTTAGTCAATGATGACCTACACATCGTTTTGGCTGCACCTAAGAAGTCCATGACCGAGTATTTTTTCAAAAATAGTCAAGCCGATGAAATGATTTTTATTCACAAAGGCTCCGGGGTTTTAAAATCAGGTTTTGGTGATTTGAAATTTTCTTATGGTGATTATTTAATGATTCCGCGCGGGACTATTTATCAAATAAGTTTTGATAGTGAAGACAATAGGTTGTTTATTGTAGAAAGTTTTAGCCCGCTCCGCATTCCTAAAAAATATCTAAATCCAGCAGGGCAGTTAATGGAACATTCACCTTACTGTGAACGTGACATTCGCGTGCCAGAAAACCTACAAACAAAAGATGAATATGGCGATTTTAAAATATTGATAAAAAAACAAGGTTTAATTTATCCATACATTTATGGCACACATCCTTTCGATTATATCGGTTGGGACGGGTATCATTATCCCTGGGCGCTGTCTATCCACGATTTTGAGCCCATTACAGGCAGGCTGCACCAACCGCCACCCGTCCATCAAACTTTTGAAGGACATAACTTTGTTGTTTGTTCCTTTGTGCCTAGAAAATTTGACTATCATCCGTTATCCATCCCAGCACCATACAATCACTCAAACATAGACAGTGATGAGGTTTTGTATTATGTAGATGGAGATTTTATGAGCAGAAAAAGTGTGGTAAAAGGGCAAATAACTTTGCATCCCGGCGGCATCCCACATGGACCACAACCGGGCACGGTAGAAAAATCCATCGGCAAAGAAGCGACGGATGAATTAGCCGTAATGATCGATCCTTTCAGGCCGTTAAAAATTACGGAGGAGGCCTTGAAAATTGAGGATGAGAATTATTTTAAAAGCTGGCAAGGCTGATTTGGTAATTTTACTATTGGCAATCGATCAATAGTAACTTCATTTTCTAAACATATTAACTATCTATAATAAACAATGTGTAACATTTCTGTAAATAAAGATTTAAGGGCTTTGATGATGGCGATGTGGAGTTAAAATGACAATAATCTTCCTAATGACCTGCATCGCCAAACAAGAATAGATTTCTCCAGCTAGGAGAACGGCGATGCATTAGTTTTTTTATCCACAAACAAAGAAAGGCACTTTCTTTCAACATTCAAACAACAACAAAATGGAAACACAAACATTTGCTGAAAAAATATCGAAAGCAGAAAATTTCCTACCTATCAATGGCACCGATTATATTGAATTTTATGTAGGTAATGCCAAGCAAGCTGCCCACTTTTACAAAACTGCTTTCGGGTTTCAACCTTTAGCCTATGCAGGACCGGAAACAGGTGTGCGCGACCGGGCATCCTATGTATTACAACAAGGTAAAATACGCCTGATTCTGACCACTGCACTAAAATCAGACAGCGTCATTGCTGAACACGTAAAACAACATGGTGATGGTGTAAAAATATTGGCACTTTGGGTTGATGATGCTTATAAAGCTTTTAATGAAACCATCCAACGCGGCGGGAAACCTTATCAAGAGCCTATTACACTGACAGATGACCAAGGTGAGATTCGCATGTCAGGCATTTATACTTATGGCGAAACTGTGCATATGTTTATCGAAAGAAAAAATTATAAAGGCGTTTTTATGCCTGGTTATGTAAAATGGAATTCAGCTTATCTACCAAAAGAAACAGGCCTTTTGTACGTAGATCATTGTGTTGGAAATGTCGGCTGGAATCGTATGCTGCCAACCGTAAAATGGTATGAAGATGTGATGGGTTTTGTAAATATTCTTTCGTTTGATGACAAACAAATCAACACAGAATATTCTGCACTGATGAGTAAAGTGATGAGCAATGGAAACGGATACGCAAAATTTCCTATCAATGAACCTGCAGAAGGAAAAAAGAAATCACAGATAGAAGAATACCTAGAATTTTATGAAGGAGAAGGGGTACAACAT
>NZ_JBNQGD010000227.1:9892-40608 GCF_050436765.1 Arachidicoccus sp.
AGCTACACACGATATTGTAAAAACAGTAACCGATTTAAAGTCACGCGGCGTAGAATTTTTGAGCGCTCCTCCAAAAACTTATTATGAACAGTTAAGTAAACGAGTTGGTAAAATCGACGAAGACATCGCACCATTAGAAAAATTGGGTATCTTGGTAGATAGTGATGAAGAGGGTTATCTGTTACAAATATTTACAAAGCCGGTAGAAGACCGCCCTACCCTCTTTTTCGAAATTATTCAACGTAAAGGAGCACAAAGTTTTGGTGCAGGCAACTTCAAAGCACTATTTGAAGCAATAGAAAGGGAGCAGGAATTAAGAGGAAATTTATAAACTTCAGCGCAAACCAATTCATCGTTTTTAACCTAGATTGGAGGTAGTTAGAGAATGACCAACTCAAATGATAAAAATCGACGACTTTTGCAGTCGTCGATTTTTATCATTTTCCTTATTGGAATATCTTACAACAAGAAAACTGCGCAATTTTTTTTACATCCGAATATTTTGTGCCTTACATCCCATTCACATCAAAACGATGGCGTTTACGCCACATCATATAAAAACATTTTTATAAATTGCTGAAAGTCTCCGTCATTAAAAGATTCACTGAGATAGGCAATATAATTATCTGGCCTGATCAAACAAACAAAGCAGGAGGTAAAACCTACTTTTCTAAGCACCTGTTCATTAAAATTATTATGCTCTATTTCTACTTCAAGAATAGATGGATGATTAAAATTTGGTCTGGAAATATTAAAATAAAAAAGCAATAAAGGCAACAGTGAATTATCACGGATCAAATGAAAAACCGAGATACTTTTTCCTGCAACCAAAAGATTAAAATAGGGGAAACGCATCCCGGCCTTCAATTTTCCACATTTACCTTTTGCTAGGGAAGAGTCCAAATAATTGATTTCAACTTGCGAAGCCAATAAAAAAAACCTTCGTCTCAACGCCTTTATCCTCAATAGTACTGGGGCGACAGTCGGAGCGATATACTGACGCATCAAAGCATTGAACCACTGGTCTTGTGACATCAAGGAGAAAAGCCTATCGGTCGTCCTCAATAAATTTTCTGCAACCGGATTCCGCTCTTCATGATAGG
This sequence comes from Arachidicoccus sp., assembly GCF_050436765.1. Taxonomy (NCBI): domain Bacteria; kingdom Pseudomonadati; phylum Bacteroidota; class Chitinophagia; order Chitinophagales; family Chitinophagaceae; genus Arachidicoccus; species Arachidicoccus sp. The sequence goes on from NZ_JBNQGD010000227.1 coordinate 10,996, forward strand.
TTGAAAGCAAATTCGGTTTGGCTTTTTGTTGTATGACCATCGCCAGTTTCCAAGCCAAATTATATGCATCTTGCAGACCGGTATTCATTCCTTGTCCACCAGCTGGGCTATGCACATGGGCAGCATCTCCACAAAAAAAAAGATTACCTATATTGAAAGCCTTTACTTTCTTATGATGCAATTTGTAAGTAGAATACCATTGCGTTTCATAAAAACCTAAATCCATCCCGGCATCTTTATCTACTTGCTGACTTACGTCCTGATAAGTAATCTCCTTTTTATGATAATATTCCTTAGGCAAAATTCCGATGGCTCTATAACGCTTTTCACCTAGCATCGGAAAAAACAAATTAAAGGTATCTCTCGCGACAAAGAAGTTTAAACTGCTTCTGCAAATATTTGCGTGAATATGCGTATCGGCCACATAAAAGACGTGTTCATAAGTACCTCCTGTAAAGGGCATAAGGGCTTGCATACGCAAAGCACTGTTACCTCCATCACAAGCAATTAAATATTGCGCCTCTATTTCCACTGTATTATTCTCTTTTTTTAAAGAGACTATAAAACCTTCCCCCTCTTTTCGATAAGCAATAAACTCCGTATTCCATTCAACTTCTTGCTGATTTTTCCTCAAATAATTGTACAACAAAAGCTCATTTTTACTCTGTTCGTAAATCAATAAAAAATCAAACTGAGTAATATCTGAACCAAAATTCTTAAAAGACGCGTGAGATATTTTTCTACCATTTCGCCAAAAACACAAGCCATCGGTTTTTATAGCATCGGACAAAATTTCATCCGACAAATTTAATTGTTCATAAATTTCCATACTTTTCGCCTGTACCACTACCGCTCTGGATTCATTGGTGGGTGCTGCTTTTTTGTCTACAATTAAAAAATCAATATTAAAACGCAGCAGTTGAGCAGCCATCATGAGACCCGTAGGACCTGCACCACAAATAACAACCGGATAACTTGTTTGCATAATGATAATTTATGTAATAAAATTACACATTGTTTCTAAAAGAAATTAACTCTTTCAAAAACAGCCCCCTTACAAATTACTTCTTTTCCTTCTTACCAAACTGTCTCGGAAAGTAAGAAACAGTGAACATAAAGTAATGCTACAATACATTTTGTGTGCCGACTGTGAGCGAATTGATATTCCCATAATTAATGATGCTCACATATGGCGCTGGAGTTCGAAGAGGTGCTATGATTGTAATTAACATTACTTCCAACGTTTAATCTCTTTGTACAATTTACACTGGCGCTAAAGCTGGTAGTCAAAGTAGCATTTTTAAAGTTATATTTATTGACTTCAGATTTTGAATGATAAAAATTTCCCGATTGATTTGCGCTCAAGTTTAAAATATCTCCGTAGGTATAATACACATTCAGATAAGAGTTATTATTAAAACTATTAGACAAATTAAATACACCATTTACATAAGACGGGCTTTTAGAGACCGAGAAATTAGTATTTCCTCTTAGCTGCAATTGATTTTTTTGAAACTTAAAAGATTTTTGAAAACTACCTGCGACAGACACGCCTTTAACACCGTCGCCTACATTAACGAGATAACCAATACGCTTGCCACTATTATCGTAATAACTGCTGTCGATAATATTATCATCCGTTTTGTAGACGGATATATTTAAGCCATAACCAAAATCATTTCTGGAATGCTGCGTATTATGATTAAAATTGAAAGCTATATTTTGCCTGCGGTAAGGTTTCAAATTTACATTGCCTTGTTGCAGAGAATAAGCGTCGGAGCTATCTGCCAGCGGCGTTAGCTGTTCCGCCGAAAGGATAGTCAACGGTATTGTGGTATCGCAGATTAAATTTGTCCGAGTAATCTCCATATTGATAATCGTTTATAGCTGATACTTGCAGAGGGCACAAACCCATGAAATTCTTTGTCTAAGTTTTGAAAGGAATGCTACACATTTCGCTGGTTAGAAGATTGCACTTTGGGAGAAAATCTAATATTAAAATACTTGTTGTAACGATTCACTAAATCCTTGTAAAAACTTTTACTAATAGTAAGCGATTGGCCAAAAGCCATACATAAAACCTGTTTCCAACAAGTGAATTTTTGCGCCTTGTAGTCTCCAGAATGCCGATCTACAATGGTTTTGAACGATCTTGGTGAAATTAAGGCGATGATTTGACTAAATATATATTTACATGAATGCATAACCTTATGATTATCATAAAATTATATTTTTTTGGTTAATTCAATTTCAAATCGTTGCAGACACAAAATCTCCTGTAACTCAATCATATCAATATTTTCAAAGAACTAAATTTATAAACAACACAACGTTAGTGATATAATATTTCTTCAAAATATTTAAAAGCATTCTAATATAAAATAATATTTCTGAAATTTTGCAGTGTAATTAGGCGTTAATTTGACCCTGCGTGTCACATCTCTTGTAATAATTCCGTATATTTGTAATACAATAATATTATTTATTGCTGAATCATTATAATAAGTACTACTATTATGTTATTTATTTCCTTGGCTAAAGTTCAAAAAAAACTTGTCGATAATATTCGTGAAAGACGTTTGCAAATGGAGCTCACACAGGAAGGTTTGGCTGAAAGATCGGGTGTTCCTTTACCAACTCTAAGGAAATTTGAACAAAAAGGTTTGATTTCTTTGGATTCATTTCTAAAATTGCTTTCAGTTGTTGGTGGAGTAGAAGAAATGATTGATGCTTTAAAACCAAGGGAGCAGAGTTTTAAATCTATTGATGATGTACTAAAATCAGAGGAAAAACCAATTAAAAAACGAGGAAACAGAAAATGAAAATAGACATCAAAGAAATAAAAGTAGGATTGAATTTCGGTTCTGGAATTCAACCAGTTGGACGTTTGGCAATTCATAATGGCATCATCTATTTTCAATACGATGAAGAATTTCTGCAAACCGATTTAGAAATTTCACCTATAAAACTTCCTTTACAACGAGATGTAATAGCGCTTCCAAGAGATCCTTTCGAAGGTCTCGCTGGTGTCTTCAATGATAGTTTGCCCGATGGCTGGGGAAGATTACTTTTTGACCGTTTACTTCGCTCGGAAGGAATTTCTCCATCGGATATTTCACCACTTGATCGTCTAGGGTATGTGGGGTTGCATGGTATGGGGGCGTTAGTTTATGAGCCGGGCCAGAGTCCAAGTAGTAGTAATGAAATGATTGATTTGGATTTGTTGGCAACCCAAACTGAAGGAGTTTTGCAAGGTGATTCAGAAGAAGTGATTGCAGAACTTTTAGCTTTGAATGGATCTTCTGCTGGAGCTAGACCAAAAGCATTGATTGGCGTTGATGTAGAAAGAAAAAATATATCTTACGGAGCGAATTTGTTAAGCGATGGTTTTGAATCTTGGATAGTGAAATTTCCAAACTCGTTAGATGGGAAAGATGCGGGTGCAATAGAATACATTTACGCCCTAATGGCAGTAGATGCTGGAATTAAAATGCCTGATGTGCATTTGTTTCCGTCCCAGAAAAGGAATGGCTATTTTGCAGTTAATCGTTTTGATAGAGAAGGAAATAAGCGTCTCCATATGCATACAGTCAGTGGACTTGTTCACAGTAATTTTAGGTTTCCGTCTCTTGATTATGAAGATTTATTATCATTGACAGGTGTTTTGACCAAAGATATTCGAGAGGTAGAAAAAATGTTTCGGTTAGCAGTTTTCAATGTTATGGCACACAATAGAGACGACCATGCTAAGAATTTTTCGTTTTTGATGAATGAATTTGGTGAATGGAAATTATCGCCCGCTTATGATCTTACTTTCTCCAATGGGCCAGGTGGCGAACAAAGTACTATGGTAATGGGAGAAGGACGAAATATAACCGTCAAACATCTGACTAAATTAGGAAGGGAAGCCAAACTATCAAAAGAATTCATAGAGAATGTCATCGAGCAAACAATTACTGCAATTAGTAAATGGCCAAATCTATCAAAAGATTTTGAAGTTAGCAAATCCAATAGAGAATTAATAAGTAGATTAATTAAAACATTTTAATAGAAAATTTGAGCTATACTTGTTGGTGTACAGGCAAAATATATCAATTATCACAGGCTCAATCGGGAGTTGTTAATTGTTTGATTATCTTAACTGTAAGATAAAACCCTTTATTCATAGGTGTTTGTCAAGACGAAATTCTTGTGAAAATGTAGAAAATAAAGATGTTGCAGCATCTTAATCTTGTACCACTTTTGTACACCTTGAGCTACGTAAACCTGCATTAATAAACGCTTCTTTAGATTCCGTATCGGGAAATAACTACCTATCGAAAGCATAGGTCATTCTTTCTTTTAATACTATGCTTCTTAATGTCAGAATAAGAATTTCACAACTAGAGTTGAGCGATTCAATTAATCGTTATTTGCTCAGAAGAAAGCCCTGCAATCTGGCGACGACAGGGCTTTATAAATATGATGAACCAGACTGTTTAATCAGTTAATTCAACTTTAACTTTTTTACGCTTACTCAATTTCGTAATAAACACGAACCAGACCGGAACGACAAAAATGGCGAGCGACGTGGCCGCAAACATACCGCCGAGAACCGTCCAACCAATCGTTTGGCGCGATACAGATGCTGCACCTTCGGCAAATGCTAATGGCATTACTCCTAAGATAAAAGCCAGCGATGTCATGATAATCGGCCGCAGCCTTATTTGCACCGCATGTAGCGTCGCTTCAATAATATCCCGCCCCTGATGTACGCCTTCATTAGCAAACTCGACAATTAATATGGCATTTTTTGCCGCCAGCCCAATAATGGTAATCATACCAATCTGTGCGTAAATATTATTGGTCAAATGAGGTATTAAAGTCAATGTAAGTATTGCGCCAAACAAACCAATTGGCACGGCAAACAAAATAGAGAAAGGTACACTCCAGCTTTCATATAATGCAGCCAAAAACAAAAAGACAAAAACAATAGAGGCAATAAATACGTATAAAGTACTCGAGCCCGCCGAAATTTCTTCTCTTGTCATTCCAGAAAATTCGTACCCATAACCTGAAGGCAAATATTTGGCAGCTACTTCTTTCAAGGCTTCAATTGCCTGACCACTACTATACCCCGGAGCTGCACCACCTGTAATGGCAATCGAGCGGTAAATATTGTAGTGAGAGATTACAGAAGGGTTTTCGATCAATTGAATCGAGTCTATTAAAGAGCCTACCGGTACCATACCACCAAGGGAATTTCTTACATAAAATTGATTTAAGTCAGCAGGAGAACTTCTAAAAGAACTATCGGCCATAGCCACTACTCTAAAGTTTCTTCCATATAAATTAAAATCATTGATGTAGGAACTTCCGAGCAATGTGGACATGGTACTGTAAACATCACTAACGTTCACGCCCATTTTCTCCGCTTTGTCTCTATTAACATCTACCTGATAAGCTGGTGTGTGTGGATTAAAGTAAGTAAATGCACCGGCAATTTCTTTTCTTTTATTTACTTGCGCAACAAAGTTTTGCGCTACTTTTTCGAACTTCTGTATATCATCTGTACTGCTTGTTTGCTCTAACTGCAAATTAAAACCAGATGTCGCTCCTAAACCACTGATGGCCGGCGGACCTATGGCGCGTATGGAGGCCTCTTTAATGTTGGCAGTACGTTTATTTATCTCAGCGATTACGCCCTTTAATTTATCTTTATCCGCAGTTCGTTCCGACCAGTCTTTCAAATGGACAAAAACGGTTCCTGCATTTGATTTACTAGAACCATCTGCAATATTCAAACCAGCCAAACCTCCTGCTACATTTACTGCCGGAATAGTTTGTAAGGAATCTAATATCCGATTCAACATCGCCACACTCCGTGTAGTTGATGTCCCTTCAGGCATTACATAAGTAACATATAAACGACCCTCGTCTTCTTGCGGAATAAACTCTGTTGGCTTTGTTTTAAATAAGAAAATAAGTCCTACCACTAAAACCACCATCATTCCAATAACCAATGGTGTATTTCTAATCCATCTAGAGACAGATTTCACATAACTATTCGTAACCTTCCCAAACCAACGATTGAATCGGGCAAAAAATTTATCTAAAAGATTTTTGTTATTCGCTTTTTCTTTATGCGGTTTCAACAACAAGCTACATAAGGCAGGCGTTAAAGAAAGCGCAATGAATGCCGAAATAATTACAGAAACCGCAATTGTAATAGCAAACTGTTGATACAATTTTCCAGAAATTCCCGGCACGAAACTTACGGGAACAAATACCGCCGCCAGAATTAAGGCAATAGCTACTACCGGTCCCGAGATATCATTCATCGCTTTTTTGGTAGCATCTTTAGGAGATATTTTTTCAGAATCAATATAATGTTGGACCGCTTCGACCACCACGATAGCATCATCCACCACAATACCAATCGCTAAGACAAAGGCGAATAAGGTAAGCGTATTGATAGAAAATCCAAGTGGAATAAAGAAGATAAATGTACCTATTAATGATACAGGGATTGCCAATAATGGAATGATGGTCGCCCGAATGTTTTGCAAAAACAAAAATACTACCAATACTACTAGAGTCAACGCCTCAATAAATGTTATTAAAACCTCATGAATAGAGGCTTTTACAACCGTAGCGGATTCTGATGGAATCGCAAAATCCACATCTTTGGGAAATGTTTTTTTCAGAGTCGCCAATTCCTTCATGATACCATCATAAGTACTTAAGGCATTTGCCCCCGGTGCCAAATAGATAATAAAAAAAGCAGAAGGTTTACCATCTAGAACATAGGCATTATTTGAGTAAGTATATTTACCTAACTCTACGCGCGCCACATCTTTTAATCGAATTAAACTTCCATCGGTAGGATTGGTGCGCACAATAATATCCTTAAATTGATCAACAGTATTAAGCCGTCCATTTGTCAATATAGTATATTCAAAAGCTTGCTGATGAGGCTGTGGTGTCGCACCAAAAGTACCTGCTGCAACTTCTAAGTTTTGATTCGCAATTGCGCTAGTCACATCAGTTGGTGACATATTTAACGCGGCTAATTTTGTTGGATCAAGCCAAACACGCATACTAAAATTATCCCCATAAACTTTTGCGTCGCCCACCCCCGGCACACGCAAGATAGCAGGCTCTAGATATATATTCGTAAAGTTGCCCAAAAAGTTAGCGTCATGGGTACCATGAGGAGAATACATCGCCAAAACCATCATCATATCCGGATTTCTTTTCCGCACCGTTACACCAATTCTTTTTACAGCATCTGGCAAGGTGGGTAATGCTACATTGACTCTATTTTGTACATCTACCGAAGCAATATCGACATTCGTACCAATCCCATAGTTCACAGAAATACTACTTGAACCATCCCCGGTACTGTTACTTGTCATGTAGGTCATTCCCGGTGTGCCATTAATCTGTGTTTCAATAGGAGTCGTTGTAGTTTCTTCCACCGTTTTGGCATCAGCGCCAGTAAAGTTAGCCGTTACCGAAACCGTTGGCGGCGTAATATCCGGATATTGTGATATGGGTAATAAAAAAATGGAAATTATACCCACCAGAACTATCACAATTGAAATAACAATTGCTGTAATTGGCCGTTTAATAAAAGTATCTGCTATCATTCTTTAGTAATTATTTTATGTGTAAACCCTTCAGGCTTACCCGCAATTATTTTTGTGAGCCAGAATTTTGTGTCGTAGTAATTGTAGAACCTTCATGTAGTTTTTGCTGGCCTTCGACCACTATTTCTTGTCCGACATTTAATCCACCGGCAATAATAACATTGGAACCAATTGTTTGGCCAATTTGTACTTTTTGTTGGGTAACCTTACTACTGTCGCCTACTAAGTAAACAAAGAATTCACCTAATTGTTCTGTCAAGGCCTTAGCAGGAATAAGTATAGATTTATTGCCAGAATTATTTTTAACACGCACAATATTACTCATTCCGGGCTTTAATAAATTGTCCTTATTATCAAAACTCAAACGAATTTTAATCGTTCCCGTTGTCTGATCCACGGCACGGTCAATTGAAGCAATATGACCACTTTCCGGATATACATCTGTCCCGAAAACAATCGTGAAAAGGCTGTCATCATTCACCTTCGTTCTTAACTGTTCAAAACGGTAAAGTTGTGATTGATCAATATTAAAATCTACAGCAATAGGATTATTGGTAGAAATAGTATTAAGTACCGTTTGGCCCGCCACAACTGCCGTACCTACTTGCACATTTGAAATGCCAATAGAACCGCTAAAAGGCGCATAGATCGTCGAGAATTGTACATTCGCATTTACCGCGTTTACTGCAGCCTTAGCCGCAGCAACCTGCTTCTGAGCCGTTAGCAATGCAGCATCAGCATAATCCACTTGTTGTTTCGCAATGGCATCTTGTTTATCCAATTCGTGGTAACGTTCTGCATCCTTTTGCGCCTTGGTTAAATTAGCCTTTTGAACTTCCAATTGAGCCACAGCATTTTGATAATTTGCATCATACACCTGTGCGTCAATAGCATAAAGTTTTTGGCCCTTTTCAACATTTTGACCATCTTTAAAATAAATACCTTTTATATAACCATTCACTTGAGAAGTAAGCGCGATCTGCTTAAAAGCTGTAACCGTACCCGGATATTCTTCAAAGTACTGCGCGTTTGCCGATCTCACTGTGTCTACGGAAACGTAAACAGCAGGATTAGCCTGCAGGCTGGCTGTTTTATTATTTTGAGAGCTACAAGAAGCAAACAAAACGAGAAGAGAGGCACCTGTTATTTTTCGTATATTTTCGAATGACATCATTACTGGCATTTTTATTTTTTATTTTAGTTTTGAATTTCTCCCAATGCTTTTTGAACATCTAATTTATCGCTCAAAAGCTGGTACAATGCATTGGCAAAATTTATTTGTGAAGAGCGCAAATCAGTTTCCGCAGTTACTACATCTAAATAGGTTTTTACACCTGCTTTATATTGTAACGATAATGTTTGATAGACATCTAGTGCCAGGGCAAGATTTTCTTTTAAGGCAAAGTAATTGGCATAATCTCCTTTATAAACAGCCATAGCGTTTTGATATTCTGCATTAACAGCATTCACCATATTTGTTTTGCTTAATTCCGTAATATTTATTTGCAATTTTGCCTGATTGATAGATTCTTTTCGCTTCCCGCCTTGAAAAATAGGCAATCCCAATTGCAGACCAACAAAAGAGTTGGGGAAATTTCGATTATATAATTGTCCAAATTGGTCGTTCATAAAATTTAAATTGTAACTGGCTACGGCAGAAATAGTCGGCAAATAACTCCATTTTTGATATTTAAGATTGGCCAGTTGCAATTGCTCTTGCGTTTGCAATTGTTGATATTCTATTCTGTTTCTAAAATCAACTTCAGTCGAGGTGTCGATCATAGCCGTTTGCTCCAATTTAGATGTATCTGAGCTTATTAATAAAGGTCGGTCCATGGGATATCCCATCAACTGTTTCAAATACGCATATTTCGCTTTTAATAATTCTTTGGAAGATTGTTCTTGTGCTACAGAGTTATTAAGAGAAATAGTCGCTCGTTTATAATCAATTTTATCTACCACGCCAGCATTATATTGACTCGTGGCATCTTTCAAACTTCTTTTCAAACGTAAAATATCTTCATTTAAAACATTAATTTGTTGTTGTGTCAAAAGCACATCATAATATGCTTTACTCACACCTACAGCCACATCTATTTTCTCTGCCTTGGTATCTTGTTTTGCGGCCTTCATGACCATATTTTTTGTTTGGGAAGCCAATAATGCGTCACGATTAAAGATGTTTTGGGTAAGCCCAAACTGCACAGCAGAATTGTTGGTTAATCCGGCGTTTTTTATTTGTCCCCCCACTACACTCCTTGGTAACTGAAAATCATGTTGTACAGTTCCGTTCACCCCTATTTGAGGATACCAATCGTCTAATTTAGACTTTATTTCACTACTGGTTAATGCCTCATATACTACCGATTGCTGCAACAAAGGATAATGCTGTAAAGCATAGCTAACGCAAGCTTCCACCGAAACACTATCCGAGATAATACTGTCACGTTCCTGCGACCTTCCCGTAGTGAAGCAAAAAAGAAAACAGCTAATTAAATAAATATATTTTTTCATTTGTAGAAATTCTCCTGATTTTTCAAACAAAGTCCCCTAAATACTTGTGCAAAAAAATTATATAAACTAACTGCACTATTTTGAGAGATCTTTCAATCTAAAATAAATAATGTTTAAACAACGTTATTACATGAAACAACAGTTGGCAGTCGCAAAACTACAAGTAATAATATTAAAAATCAAACAGTTGTTTAATTTTTGACCAAAAAAAGTTTTTTTTAACAAAATGAAGAAGATCTTAAAACATTCCCTTTCAATCAATTTTTATCCTAATAATTCAGGATATTTGTTCTCCTAGTGAACGCTGTTATGCCAAAAAAAAGAAAGAAGAGGAAAAAAAGGACAATATGGAATTTTCTAATAGGTGCTTTTTTGCTCCTTATTTTATTCTCCCTCGCAGAGTTTATAATTTCATTAAGGAAAAATGAACCGGCACATTTTGTTTACTACAAAGACTTTGGCATAGACATCCCGCAGAATTTACCCTTGCATGGCATCGATGTAAGTAGCCATCAGGGTATTATAAAATGGCCAGAGGTAAAAGCGATGCAGGAGGAAAATGTACAAATAGATTTTATTTTTATTAAAGCCACAGAAGGCCTTTGTAATACGGATAAACAGTTTAAAATCAATTGGCAAGAAGCCGGAACTCAAGGATTCGTAAGGGGCGCTTATCACTTTTTTATTGCAACAAAAAGCGGTAAAGCACAAGCAAAGAACTTCATTAAAAATGTAAAACTATCAGCTGGTGATTTACCTCCTATAGTAGATGTAGAGCAGCTATATGGTACTTCTCCAAAAATGATGCAAAAAGAACTGAAAGATTATCTTTCGATAGTTGAAGCGTATTATAATGTCAAGCCTATAATTTATAGCTATGCAACTTTTTACGATAATTTCTTAGCAGCAAATTTTGACCACTATCCCTTGTGGGTTGCACATTATTTAGAAGAAAACAGGCCAAAGGTAAAACGTCATTGGGATTTTTGGCAACATAGCGAAAACGCTCATATATATGGGATCCAAGGCAATGTAGATTTTAATGTTTTTGGCGGAGACACCACCGCCTTTAAAAGATTACTTATAAAAAAATAAGGAGCCTAAAAATTTAGACTCCTTAATGTCATTTAAAACTTAAAAATTTTAGTACCGCTTTTTAAAGCCTGTACCGCGGTTGTTATTGTTATTGTTATTGTTGTTACGGCCGCCATTATTATTGCCGCCGCCATTACCACCCCGATTTCCATTGTTGCTCCGGCCATTTCCAACACCCGTGCGAGAACCATTATTGGTTCGGCCACCAAAGTTCTTACGCCCATTATTCGGTTTGAAATCTTCGCGTTCTTTACGTACAGAAGGAATGTTGTCTACAGAAAGCTGTCCGCCCGAAATGGCATCCAATTCCACCTGAATCGCCTGATCCGATACCATTTCTTTATGCCAATTATTATAGGATAATTTCATATAATAAGCAATAGAGTTTGCAAAACCCTGTTTCTTTTCATCGTTCGTTTCAGCCAAAGCCTTCTCAACGACTCTCTCAATATTTTTACCTAAATGCCTTTTTTTCGGATATCGCTTAGGATAAGGGAGCGGATCGGGCTTTACTTTATAAGTTTCTTTGGTTGGAATGGGGTAAGGGCTATCAACATCTAAACTAAAACCACTCATATAATAAAGATGATCCCAAAGTTTGTGGCGAAAATCCTCCACGTTTTTCAGATGCGGATTCAAAAAGCCCATTAGCTCAATTAAAATACTGGCTTGTTCCTGTCTTTTTGTTTTATCCTCAATGGTCAGTAGATAATTCACCATCTTTTGAATATGTCGACCATATTCTTTCATGCTCAGGAGTGAGCGTTCGGTATTGTATTCCATATATAATATAAAGTGCGAAAATAGGCTATTTATTTTAATACCTGAAGAAGATTTATAAACAAGGGCGCATCAACGCATAAAAGTTTCTGACACCAATATTTTTAACGTGAGGAGATTCACTTCATATTCACAAAACTCAAAGGTAATTTTAGATCCGAGGATCTCAAAAGAGCTATCACTTCTTGCAAATCATCAATTTTCTTCCCCGTAACGCGCACAATATCATCCATTATTTGTGCCTGCACTTTTATTCCGCTGTCTTTTATCTGCTTCACGATTTTTTTCGCATCGTCCTGTTGCAATCCATTTTGTACCGGCACCTCCTTTTTTATCACTTTTCCGCTCGGATAGGCATCCTTTTCAAAGTTAAAAGCGGAAGCATCTATCCCTTGTTTCATCGAACGGCTAATAATCACATCAATCAACTGTTTCATCTTCATATCACTTTCTACTTCCAGACTTACTACAAAATTCTTTTTATCTAATTCAATATTTACAGGAGAGTTTTTAAAATCATAACGACCCGATATCTCCTTTCTTACGGTGTTTATAGCATTGTCCAAAGTTTGCACATCTACTTTACAGGCAATATCAAATGAGGGCATAATCTTTTCTTTTTATTTTTAAAACCAAATTCTTATTTCCCAAAAATACACATTTATTTTTTTATATAACATACTGTAACCGCAGTTTCATCTTTTATTTTCTACTTTTGTTTAATCCTAAAATACTATTATGAATGCATTGGAACTATTTAAAAAAGTAAAAGCTTTTGTTTTTGACATTGACGGCGTTTTGACCAACGGCGATGTATTGATATTGCCGGACGAACACTTAATCATGGCGCGTAGTATGAATACTAAAGACGGTTATGCTATTCAAATGGCCATTAAGCAGGGATTTTCGGTAGCAATTATCTCAGGAGGAAAAGAATCCGGGGCAGAAAAAAGGCTGGAATATTTAGGCATTCAACATATTTTCATGGGCATTAGTGATAAGAAAAAATGCTTTGACGACTATTTGCAGAAATCGGGACTTCAACAAGACTCGGTATTGTATATGGGAGACGACATTCCTGATTTCGAGGTGATGCAAACCGCAGGTATTAGAACTTGCCCTGCAGATGCCGTTACCGAAATAAAAAATCTCGCGCAATATATATCCTCTTTTAAAGGTGGTAGCGGTTGCGTGCGTGATGTAATTGAGAAGACCTTGAAATTGCAAGGTCACTGGCCTCTGCATACCACCGTAAAAACAATTTAAACCAATAAATAATGCGCGCGTTTTTAAGATTAATACGCTGGCCAAATCTAATTTTCATTTTTCTCACACAATTGCTGTTTGAGTATTGCATTATCTTACCTGCTTTTAATCAAGCTCATACCGTTCCTAACTTAGGAGGTGTATACATTTTTTTACTTGCATTGTCCTCCATGTTGGTAGCTGCAGGAGGCAATATCATCAACGATTATTTTGATGTAAACATTGATCAAATCAACAAACCCGAAAAAATAATTATTGGTAAATATATACATCGGCACTGGGCCATTTTATTTCATACATTATTTAGTGGTTTCGGAATCGCACTAGGCTTTTGGATAGATTACAAAGCCCATACTTATCTACTTGGCTTTACCAATTTTCTTTGCGTAACGCTATTATTTATTTATTCAATGGTGCTTAAAAGGAAGCCTTTATCGGGTAATGTGGTTATTGCATTGCTAACAGCATGGACAGTTTTGGTGGTAACATTTGGCGAAAGTAGCCAGCTAATAAAATTAGGTAATGCTATTAATGCCAGTAAAATTACCCGACTTACACTTTTATACGCCGGTTTTGCATTCATAATTTCTTTGGTACGAGAGATGGTGAAAGACATGGAAGACATTGGGGGAGATAGCCGTTATAATTGTCGCACGTTTCCAATTTTGTTCGGGCTGAATGCAGCTAAAATTTATTCAGCTACCTGGCTGATTATTTTAATTGTCCTGCTTTGCATCATGCCGTTTTATGTGCTGCAATATGGTTGGTGGGTAAGTGCCCTTTATTGCATTTTATTTATTTTAGCGCCTAGTATTAAAATCTTGAACAGATTATTCAAAGCTAGTACCAGCAAACAATTCCACGCCTTAAGTAGTGCTATAAAATGGGTAATGTTCTCCGGTATACTATCAATGATTTTTCTTTTATTAAAAAAATAGACTCAGCATGCAGCCGCTCATACTAGCCTCTAAATCTCCACGCAGAAAACAACTTTTAGAATGGGCAGAAATACCTTTTGAAGTTATTACCCAAGAAACAGAGGAGAGTTTCCCAAAGACAATAACAATAGAAGAGGTGCCTATATTTATCGCAAGAAAAAAGGCGCAAGCGGTTGCTTTATTACATCCAAATCAAATAATCTTAGCCGCCGATACTATCGTTACTATTGATAAAGAAGTGATTGGCAAACCAAGAGATAAAGAAGAAGCCATAAAAACACTACAAAAACTTTCAGGCAGAACACATCGCGTAATAACCGGCGTAATAATACAAAGAAGCGAAAAAGAGATTGCCTTTTCAGATATTACAGAAGTAACTTTTCACGAACTCAATGTAGAACAAATACGCTTTTATGTGGAAAAATATCAACCCTATGATAAAGCCGGAGCTTATGCTATTCAAGAGTGGATCGGAGTTATAGGCATAAAATCTATAAAAGGAGATTTTTACAATGTGATGGGCCTCCCGGTAAGCCGCGTGATTCAAGGACTACAGGATGTTTAAATAATCTACTTCCCGTCCTCATAATCACTTTTCTGTGGTGCCTTCTTAAGTGGATCCCAAACGATTTTTACAGTACCGTCGTTCGCATCGCGCGCACGCAAGTGCACCACCACCCCTTTACTCTTTTTCGGAGCAAGCCCCTTTTCTTTTCTTTCTAAGGTTCTTTCAGGATTTCGTAGTGGAATAGCAATTCCGATATCTGTGCCTTTGCCAACTGCATAAACTCCCTGTACATTCATAATAATAGCATTGGAAGCAATATCCATTGGAGGAATTTTTATTTTCCCTTCCGAGAAAGAAAGGTCATTCTTTATAGTTTTAAACGATATTCTATCGAAGTTCCTATTTTTAAAAATGAATTTTTGAATCGATTTTAAAGGCGCGAAATTTAATAACTGCCCATTATCTAATTCAAAGTTTACCTTCCCTATCAAAGAATTTTTAACCAATGAAGCATCGCCGTTGAGCTGCCCATTCATAACAATCTTCGACGAGAACTGTCCTTTAATATTTTTTGACGTTATCGTATTTTGCCCAAAGTTTCCAAAGTCATTAAAGAGTCTGCCTACCTCTACATCTTCGACGTTCGCTTTTAAAGAGAAAAGAATCACATCGCTATCGGGACTAAATGAGCCCGCTGCCGCAATGCTCCCTCCAGCAAATTGAACTTTACCATTTTGCAAATAAATTTTCTTTTGGGAGATGCCAACATCCCCCTGTAAATTTTTAGCCGTAAACCTTTTATACCTAAGTTTATCCACCTTCAAATGGAGCTGCATGTTACTTTGCTGCATCAAATTTTGCAATCGATCATTCATTTTCTGTACCTCTATATTACGGCTTTTAGTGCCAGCTTTCTTGTTTTGCGACAACAGGCCTGTAAACTCATCCAACTGTAACTGAGTGCTATAAATATTCCATACAAAGTTTACCTTTTGTGGATCCTGAAAATAAAAGTTCATGAAATCCGCCGCGATTCCGCTAATTGCGATATCACTCTCTCCAGCGGTCAAACTCGTATTGACAATATTCAAATCATTGCCATTGAAGACTAGATTGACATCTCCTTTATCGAAATGAATATTATGAGGCAAATAAACAAAACCCGCATTACTAATATGTACTTTGCCAAACAAAGAGTGTCCTTGGGTGTCTTGGGCAGCAATGCCCCCATGATAAGCTAAGTCTAAATTGACATTGCCTGTATGAAACAAGAAAGTATTATCAAAAATATTATTCAATTTTTCAACCGGGAAGGAAGACTGTACGTTAAAATTAAGTAATGGGTGCAAAAGATTGAATAATCGGACACTGTCTGCTTTGAAGGGAATTGTCAAATAGGAACCAGTAAGTGAATCCAGAACGATCTGCGTGTTATCATCACCGTGACCATCGGGAGGTAAAACATTATTGTAAAAAAAACCTGTAAAACTTGCATTCTGCACTTGGCCAAAAGGTAACGTAAAATCATTTGCTGTAACCTTCCAATGCGCATGTACAATTGGCGTATCAGGGTATTTAAAATAACCCATTAAGCCAACTTGCAATTCAATAGGCTTTTTTAAATCAAACTTACGTAAAGTATATTGTATCGTTGGGGTTAAATAGGAAACACCCTCTTTAAATCCAATCCTATTAATCTTTAAGTTAATGACATATTTTATAGGCTTTTCTGCAAAATAAAAAACAGCGTCAGTTATAAATTTACCTCCGTTAATATTAATGGGTTGCTGCTTTAGCCGCAGTACTTTTGTACGCTTATTGAAAGTAAAATGAAAATCAGCATGTACTTCTTTATCAACCAGATATCCTCCTTTTTTCAAATTGAACCCCAATTCATTCACGTGTATTTTAGCATTTGCATCAATATACATATTCTCTAAATCGGAATGCAAATCACCATCAATATGTTGCAATAAGAATTGTATTTTTTTATGGCGAGGAACCTGTTCAAAAAGAAAAGCTACATTATCAATACTAAAATCTTCAAAATCTAAATGAGATTTTTGATTATTTTTTTTGAATTTATTTTTAGGTTTGAGTAAGTACGCATTAGTATACCCATTTGCCAATGTAAATAGATGAAAATATCCACCAGCCAAAGTCACTTTTAGTATTCTCGGACTTTGGGTTAGAAGAGAAACAATATTTATTTTGATAAAAATAGACCGTACATTCAATAGCTTTCTGTGGTAAACACTATAGGAGCTATCCGTTAAAGTTACGCCCTTTAGCTCAACAGCGACATTAGGAAAGCCCCTCAGCAGAACAACATTCATATCATCAATATGAAAGTTGCCATCTACATTCTCACTTACTTCTGCAGATATTTTTTGCAGTAATTCAGACTTATGCGCGTGTATATACCAAGAAGCCATTAACCACGCAGCAATATTTAATGCAAAAATTATGAGCAGCGAAAAGAGACAAACTTTCCCCCATTTAGGTATTTTCTTTAATAGATTTTTGATAAAAATTAAGCTTTAATCTTACCATTCCATAGATCCATATATGTCATCTTCAAAGCCAAGCGCAATTATTTTATTATCTTTTTCTATTAACGGCCTTTTTATTACGCTGGTTTTTTCAACCATTAATGTAATCGCCTTTGCTTCAGAAGTTATATCATTTTTAACGCTATCGTCCAAGATGCGCCAAGTTGTCCCTTTTTTATTCACCAGCTTTTGCCAACCCACCTGCAAACTCCACTCCCTTAATTTCGCCTTTGTGATGCCGTCTTTTTTATAGTCATGAAACCGATATTCTACTTTATGATTATCCAAAAAAGTTAAGGCTTTTTTTACTGTATTGCAGTTCTTTATTCCGTAAACAAGATACATTTTAATAATAATTTGAAGGTAAAAAAGGTAGAACTATTCTGCCAATTGTCTTTTATACATCTGTATTGCGTTTTCAAAACCCAAATACAAAGCATCACAAATTAACGCATGGCCAATCGACACTTCGTCTAAATAGGGTATATTTTGCTTGAAGAATTTTAGGTTTCGCAAGTCCAGGTCATGCCCCGCATTGACTCCGAGCCCCAATTCGTGAGCCTTTCTAGCCGCAGCTATATATTTCTCAACAGATTTTTCTTTGTTCTTTAAATACTCTGTCGCGAAACTTTCGGTATACAACTCTACTCTATCCGTACCTGTTTCCTTGGCTCCTGTGATCATTTCGACTATTGAATCGACAAAAATGCTCACCCTAATATTTTCTTTTTGAAAAACGCTTACAATTTCTTTTAAATAGCCTTTGTTGGCTACGGTGTCCCAACCATGATTACTTGTAATCTGCCCCAAAGCGTCCGGGACCAAAGTCACCTGGTCGGGCCGCGTTTCCAATACCAAATCCACAAATTTCTGCTCACGGCAATTACCTTCAATATTAAATTCCGTGGTAATTATTTTTTTTATTTCTCGCACATCACTGTAACGAATATGCCGTTCATCTGGCCGGGGATGGACAGTAATCCCCTCCGCACCAAAACGTTGGGCATCAATCGCCGCTCTCGTTACATCAGGATTATTACCTCCCCGGCTGTTTCGCAAAACAGCCACCTTATTAATATTTACGCTTAATTTCGTCATCGCCCTTTTCTTACTTATTTACAAAAAATACATAATCAAAACCTTATGCACCATTTCTATATTTTATCAAAGTTAAACAAATATTAGTCATTCAGGTTTCGTAACATTGCAAACAGAATGCCTAATTATGATTCAAAAAACTTTTGAAATACTTCACGAGCCAGCACCACTTTTTCGCCTGGTTTTAGAAGTAGGTGAAATGCAATTAGTAGTTACCACACAAAATGAAGAGAATACTCCCGGTAAAAATTTTGAATTTTTCTCTTTTGGGAAAAAGGATAATTTTGAAAATGTATTGAACGAGATAAGGGAGCAATCGTCACTATTAGACAAGAAATACCAACAAGTAAAGATTGTATGGTCTAATTCATTGGCGCAATGTGTGCCTTCTGCCGTTTTCTCAGAGGAGATAGCAGAGGCAGTTTATCAAAATCTAAAAAATGGCTTAACAGACAATAAAAACCTTTTGTGTAAGAACAGTTCAATTACGCTGCCTTATTTGGTAAACAGACACCAATTTGAGGTATTAGCCAGTCATTTTATAGATGCAGAATACACCCACAAATATTTAGAAATAATCAATCACTTTGAAAATTTTTCCTCGTCGGAAAAAACAGTCATTTTAGTTGTTTTTTACCAAGGGCATTTTATTATTTGCGCCAAACAAAACAATCAACTACAATTCATAAATTCTTTAGATTTTTCTTCTGGAACCGATGCCGTTTATCATATTTTAAATGCAGTAAAACAGCTAAATGCTGAGATCAGCGAGACCAGAGTCATTTTATCAGGACTAATAGATGGGGACTCCCCATTATTTAACGAAATATACAAATATGTCCCCATCATTGATGTAGATGCGGCTCAAAATGCGCTCTTTTTAAACAGCGACTTCAGCGAATATCCTTCGCATTATTTTGTACCATTTTTTAAATATGTATAATGAGAATTATTTCCGGAATACATGGTGGACGAAAAATAAAACCACCCGCCAAAATGCCACACACGCGCCCCACCACCGATATCGCGAAAGAAGGGTTGTTTAATATTTTGCAAAACAGAATGAGTTTTGAAGGCATAAAAACGCTCGACTTATTTGGCGGGACCGGATGTATCAGTTATGAGCTTGCATCGCGTGGTGCAGACAGCTTAACCATCATAGAGAAAGATAATATTATGCAGAATTTCATTCAACAAAATTTAGAAATGTTGAAGGTGGAAAATGCGCGCGTTTTAAGAATGGACGTTTTTCAATTTATAGAAAATTGCACCGACTCTTTCGATTTCATTTTTGCCGGACCGCCCTACGCTTTGGGCCCAATTGACGAAATACCGCGTATTATAATACAAAGAAACCTGATCGCTGAAAAGGGATTTTTTGTATTGGAACATACGCCAAGGAACAATTACAAAACATTTGACGGATTCAGCTTCCAGCGAAATTACGGCACAACGGTATTTTCCTTTTTTGAGCGGACAAAATAAAAATAGATGGAGCATATTAATTTCGATAAAACTTCATTAAGAAATACTTTTTTAGAAAAACGTAATGCCATTTCCCCCAAAGAAAAGTTGAAGTGGGACGATTTATTGTTGATACAATTTCAGCGCCTTTCCTTTTCAGATGTGCACACTTTGTTAAGTTTCTGGCCGATGCCACATAACAATGAACCAAATACAATTCTGTTCACCAATTATTTGCGACATACCATACCGGATTTAGAAATAACTTATCCAGTCAGCGATTTTGACAACTATACAATGCAAGCTGTTTCGATAAACGAAGGCACTATTTATCAGCAAAACAAATATCATATTATTGAGCCCCAAAATGGAGAAAACATTGAGGCGACAAGCATAGATCTCATTTTTGTTCCACTTTTAATATTTGACAATCATGGCTTTCGGGTAGGATATGGGAAGGGGTTTTATGATCGCTTTCTATCCACCTGCCGGGAAGATATTCTAAAAGTAGGTTTTAGTTATTTCCCCCCTGTGGAAAATATAAAAGATGTTCATAAATTTGATTTACCTTTAGATTATTGCATTACCACCGATTCGGTTTATGAATTTTAAAACATTTTTTCTTACATTTTTTCGGTTTCTTTTATTCCCCATATCAGTTTTATATGGTTGCATAATTCATTTTCGTAATTTTCTTTTCGACCGAAAAATACTGCGTTCAAAGTGTTTCAATTTCCCGATTATTTGCATTGGCAATCTCTCGGTTGGGGGCACCGGCAAAACGCCCATGGCAGAGTATCTACTCCTTTTATTGCAAGATAAATTTACGATTGCCACATTAAGTCGCGGTTATAAAAGAAAAACAAAAGGTTATTTGTTGGCAAATAAAAATACAACCAGCGACGAAATCGGTGACGAGCCAATGCAGTTTCATCAGAAGTTCCCCGAAGTTGCCGTTGCTGTTGGCGAAGACAGAATAAACGCCATTGAACAACTAATGAAAGAAGTACCTTCCACTGAAGCGCTTATCTTGGATGACGCCTTTCAACACCGAAAAGTGGAAGCGGGATTAAATATTCTACTCACAGATTATCAGCATCTTTTTACCAAAGATTATTTCTTGCCCATTGGTCAACTGCGCGACCAGAGGAGTTCTTACAAACGTGCACAGATAATTATTGTCACCAAGTGCCCGGCAGATTTATCTATCAGCGAAAAGAAAAAAATAGAAAGTTCCATCCACCTACAAAAAGGGCAAAGTTTATTTTTCACTTCCATCGCTTATGGCATCCCCTATCATATATTCGATAAAAAAGAACTACCTTTGGGCGTCGGACAACAGATTTTGCTCATTCACGGTATTGCCCGACCACAGATACTTCAAAAATACATTTCCCTATTTGATAACAACTTTAAGGAAATAATTTTTCCCGATCATCACGATTTTTCCCCTTCAGACATCAAAAAGGTAACAGAAAAATTCCTGTCAATGCCGTCTGAAAATAAAATAATGATTACCACAGAAAAGGATGCGGTAAAATTATTAGCGTTCAAAAACAAATTCCATCCTTTATCTTTATATATATTACCTATTCGTAACAATTTCCTTTTCGATCAAGAAAATGAATTCAATTCGATAGTGGAAAATTTCATTTCTCAATACAAATAAGCAACACAATGCCTAAAAAAAATATACCAAAATACAATAAAAAAAAATCTAGTAGATATATGCCCAAAAACAAATTGCAGGAAAGTCTGAAAGGAACACTCGACGTAACACGCAGCGGAATGGGTTATGTAATCATAGGATCAGAAAACGGCAAGGACATCATCGTACGGCCACAGGACATGGGCATAGCTTTGAATGGAGACACAGTACTTGTAAAAGTAATAAAGCAGAATGCCACAAGCGGCCGCAAGGAAGGTCGCATAACCGAAGTCTTAGAACGCAAACAAACAGAATTTATTGGCAGAATAAGTGTTTCTAATAATTTTGGATTTTTCGTCGCCTCCGGCGACAAGCCTATGCCGGATATTTATATCCCAAAAAATAAACTAAACAATGCGACCGACAACGAAAAGGTGTTGGTGCGATTAACTAAATGGGAAAGCACCGAAAAAAAGCCCGAAGGAGAAGTAATTTCTATCGTTAAGCCGGAGGATGAGAACAATTTTGCAATGAATGCTTTGCTTAAGGATAAAGGATTTACCATTGGCTTTAGCGAAGAAGTAATGCACGAATCCGACGCATTGCCTGAATCTATTTCTCAAGCAGAAATTGCTATAAGAAAAGATTTTAGAAAGACACTTACTTTTACAATCGACCCATTTGATGCCAAAGATTTCGACGATGCAGTTTCTATCAAAAAAGCCGGGAAAGGATTATATGAAATAGGGGTGCATATTGCAGACGTTAGTCATTATGTAAGGCCAAAAACTGAACTGGATGACGAAGCGTATAAGCGCGCGACATCAGTTTATTTACCCGATAGAGTCAACCCGATGTTGCCAGAACATATCTCCAACGTTTTATGTTCACTGCGACCAAACGAAGACAAGCTCACATTTTCAGCGGTGTTTATCATGACGGAAAAGGGAATCATAAAAGAACATTGGATTGGCAAAACGGCGATTCATTCTGATCGTCGATTTACTTACGAAGAAGTGCAGGAAATAATTGAAGGCAAACAGAGTGATTTGAAAGAAGAGGTTTTATTGTTAAACAAAATAGCACAGACCTTACGCAAAGAGCGTTTCTCAAAAGGTGCCATTAACTTCTCTTCTCAGGAAGTGAAATTCAAATTAGACGAAACAGGAAAGCCCATTGGCATCGAAATAAAAGAAAGCAAACCTGCCCATCAGTTAGTAGAAGAATTAATGTTGTTGGCTAATAAAACTGTCGCTGCTTACGCGTCAAAGGTGAAAGTAAAAGGCAAGGAAATTCCTTTTCCTTATCGCGTACACGATGAGCCTGATAAAGATAAATTTACTGCCTTTGTTCCATTTGCACTCAAATACGGTTATGAATTCGATACAAGTTCTCCGGAAAAAATTGCACATAGTTTTAATGAGATGCTAAACAAAGCACATGGCAATCCCGAACAACATATATTAGAGCAACTGGGTATACGTACGATGGCCAAAGCCATCTATACCAGTGAAAATATTGGACACTATGGTTTGGGTTTCGAAGATTATTGTCACTTTACCTCTCCTATCCGCCGCTATCCAGATGTAATGGTACACCGGATTATTGAAAGTTGTTTGTCAGAGCACCCAATAGTAGATAAGGAAATGGAAGAAAAATGCAGGCATTGTAGCGATCGGGAACGCGCAGCGATGGAATGCGAACGCGCAGGTAATAAATATAAACAGGTGGAATATATGCAGCAATTCCTGGGCGAAGAATTTGAGGGTATTATCAGTGGCGTAGCGGATTTTGGGTTCTGGGTGGAAACAATTGACCAAAAATGTGAAGGCCTTGTAAGTATACAAAGTTTAAATTTCTACGACGATTTCCGCTCAATTGAAGGAGAATATATGTTAGTTGGTACTCGTTCCGGACGTAAATTTAGAATGGGCGATAAGGTCTGGATAAAAGTAGTTTCCGCTAATTTGGACAAACGCCAACTAGATTACGAATGGATTCTAAAGCCAGGTGCAGAACGGCCTAACACGATTGAAAAACCTTTACCCAAGAAGACAAAGAAAAAAGGAACCAGTAAGGTAAGCCAGAAAAAGGAAAAGTAGATTTTAGGGTTACTATAGGGTTGATCGGGTAGATCAACAACTATGTGAGAGTCATAGAATCTTTTAATTTTTGTTTCCAACGAATGACACGATAATGTTTACATTCTAAGTCCTCCCTTAGGAGTTGAATGCAAAGCTTAATATTAATGTACCAATAAGTGCATTTTTAAATTGCCCACCAGGGTGAATGATATATTGTAGATCGGGCTTAATATTAAACCAGTGGGTAATCGGGCGCTTGTAAAACGCTTCAATATTTATTTCGTCACGTTTTGGTAAATAAAGTTTCGGACTCAACGCCGCATAATGACTGCTGACACCCACTATATCAGTCGGACGTTTTGCCGTTAACCCTGTCCAAGTCATGCCTCCTCCAAAATGTTTGTAAATAGGCGAAATAGAAGAGTCTGTATATGCATATTCCAGATACATTCGGATACCTCGATTTTGATCTATGGCAGAGGCAGGCTTCCACAGCGTTTGATCCGCAATCAGATATAACCCTTGCGCTCCATTTTGTACACTTCCGCTAAAGTTCTTAAATTCCCCGGTATGTTTCCATACCCCTACCTTAAAATTACCGTCATTTTTTAAGAAGAAAAGATGACTCCAGGCAAGTCCCGACTCACTGATAAATAATTTGCCGTTTGTAGTCGGCTGAATCGATGTGGGATTACC
Organism: Arachidicoccus sp.; assembly: GCF_050436765.1. Classification (NCBI taxonomy): domain Bacteria; kingdom Pseudomonadati; phylum Bacteroidota; class Chitinophagia; order Chitinophagales; family Chitinophagaceae; genus Arachidicoccus; species Arachidicoccus sp. Next base: position 35,270 of record NZ_JBNQGD010000227.1, read on the forward strand.
GTAGAAATTAAGAAATCCGGCATTCTGATTGGCATCATCAATAGCAAAACTGGTATAAAAAATTTTGCTTGGGGTAAAAAAAAGATTAATACTTGGAACTGGATCTGGGAAAGTCGGGAATACAAATAAAGTAGGTGTAACCTGAGTAGAACTATTAATAAATTCAAGCCCATTGTCTATCACGCTGAATTCACTATTGGCATCAATTTTCCCGATTTTAGCTCGTAACTTATCATGAAACAAATTCTGCTGATACCATATTTCCAATATTTGTAAGAATGGGCTTGCATTGTGTTTGTCAAAAACTTGCAAATCTCCTGTTAAGCTATTTGTAGGATTATACCCCGCATGGTCTTCCAAATCAATATAAAAGGAAGCCCCTCTTAGCGACGTCAATTTTTGCAAATCAATATTCATATTTACGTCAAAAGTTGATGCGTAAGTGCTACCCCTACGCATCCCTCCTTCAAAATTATTATAGCCCTCTAACACTTCGCTGACGCCAAGTGTAATCCCATTTTCCTTTAATTTCTTAGACGACTTGTTTTGACCTGTAGGCATCTGAGCTCGGACAGAGCAATAAAAGATAAACGGCAAAAATGATAATGAAATAAATTTTAAAGTCAATTTATTAAACTCTTTTAAATATAACACCATTTAATGGCAATGTAAGCTGGTGCACAGACGTCTTCACTCAACAAATATATTTATTTAAAAGCATTGAAATATAAAAAAATGCCGGATATTCAAAAACGGAACTTTCTGAGAGGCCTTAAGTCAATACGCTCATTGGCTGAAACAAAAATCCACCTATCAAATTCGGCAGTTATATCTATCTACTTTGCGTAATCAATATGGTATCAGAATCTACTTTGTTCAGATGGCTACTTTTTGTTGGTTCAATGGGCAAAGCATGTCCCGATACTACCTTGTGAGTATCCTTTCCCAAGGTTTATTTATTACATTTGTGCCTTACATCCCATCCAGGCAAAAGTGATGAGTAGGTTTTAGGGCATATCATATAAAACCTTTCCTTATCGGCACTGTAAAGCTAGCCATTGCAAGTTGGCTGGTTATAACAAAAGATATTGACCAATAAATAATGAAAGGACAACTACTATACAAATTCATCAGACCCGACAAATCCTTGGCCGATTTTGTGTATAGTTTCTCTTGCTTGCAAAATCTATCAAATATTAAAGAAGGAGTGATTATTCCTAATGGGAAAATTGATTTGCTATTTTGTAAAACAATAAGCAATCAATTGCGCATTTCATTGATGGGCCTGGAAACAAAGCCTAAACCAATGCCAGATGGAGATATATCCGCTTTTTTCGCTATCAATTTTAATCCACTTGCTGTAGAATATATTTTACAACAACCTATTGCCAATCTATTGAATACCGGAGCAACATTGCCAAATAATTTTTGGGATTTCCATCTTCATGATTTGGATAATTTTGAATCTTTTTGCGAAAAAGCTGCACAAAAAATAACGTCAATTATACCCAATGAAATAGACGATCGTAAACAAAAACTATTTGACTTAATTTTTGCCACCAATGGGGAGATGAGGATAAAAGAACTTTCGGAAAAAATATTTTGGAATGAAAGGCAAATTAATCGTTATTTCAACCAGCAGTTTGGGATTTCCTTAAAAGCCTATTGCAACATCCTACGTTTTCAAGCTTCCCTCCCCTATATCAAAGAAGGAAATATTTTCCCACAACTGGATTTCTCGGACCAATCTCATTTCATCAAAGAAATAAAAAAACTTTCTGGAGTCTCCCCCAAAGAATTATCTCAAAATAAAAACGACCGATTTTTACAATTCCTAGTCTATAACTCTAAGTAATTTTGCAGCATAAAACCCGAATTTATGCTATTAAAAAATATGACAATCGCCATTGTTGGTGGTGGACCCGGAGGTTTAACTTTAGCAAGACTTCTACAATTGAAAGGTGCAAATGTAAAAGTATATGAAAGAGATTTTAACCAAGATGCACGATTGATTGGCTCACCGCTCGATTTGCACGATGAATCGGGACTGGCAGCTTTGCGCCAAGCAAATTTATTAGAGGCGTTTAAAAAGAATTACCGTCCTGGCGCAGATAAATTGATTATCTCAAACGAGGCCGCAGATATACTATTCAGCGATCACGAAACAAAACCTGAGGAAGATTTTGGAAACGAGCATTTCCGACCGGAAATAGATCGTGGCCCATTTAGAAATATGTTGTTGGAATCATTACAACCAAAAACAGTAATATGGGATAGTTATTTTATCTCAATGGAAAAAGAAAAACAAGGATGGCTGTTGCATTTTAAAAATGGAAATAATGCTTACGCAGATGTCGTAATTGCGGCGGATGGCGCAAACTCAAAAGTCCGTGCATACATTACCGATATCAAACCCTTTTATTCAGGTATCACAATGCTTGAAGGCACAGTGCATGATGCAGCTAAATCTGCACCTCAAACTTTAGCATTACTTAGTGGCGGAAAAATAATGGCTTTCGGCAATAAAAAGAATATACTGATGGGTCAAAAAGCGAATAACGAAATAGGCTTCTATGCAAGCTTCAAATCAGAGGAGAATTGGGCAGTCGATAGTGGCCTAGACTTTTCCAATAACAAAGAAATATCGAGCTGGTTCAAAAAAGAATATGCAGAATGGAGCGATATTTGGCTAGAATTGTTTGAAAATTCAGCTACACCTTTTATACCTCGTTCCATTTATTGTATGCCCTTAGCCCAAGATTGGAAAGCGTTACCTAATGTAACAATGCTTGGAGATGCCGCACACGTAATGCCTCCTTTCGCAGGAGAAGGTGTAAATATGGCGATGCTGGATGCATTAGAACTAAGTGAATCTCTAACTTCCGATAAATTCAACACGCTGCAAGAAGCCATTTCTTTTTACGAAATAAATATGCGAAAAAGAGCGGCCATAGCAGCCCAAGAATCTCTTGAAAATGGCGAACGCATGCATTCAAAAGATGCGTTGAATACAATGTTGGGCTTTTTTAATCAACACTAACAATGAAGGTTCGGAAAAGAGCTTAATCATGTATAATTACGTTGTTATCAAAACTTGAAAATTGCCTTCACGCAAAATTTTCCATTTTGATTTTTTGTTACTCTCGGAATCATCGCTGCGAAGCAATCTTTAAATTCTGATAAGCGAATGAGTTTGCCAATAAAACCTCTTGGCAATGGAAATACGCTTGACTTCTTTTAAGAATTGCCATTGGTCTGCAATCGGTTCAAAAGATTCCGGATTAATGAAACAACTATTACCATTTTCTAACGCTAACGGTACGGGTCATAAAAATAAGCAGGCATATAACCGCTTTTATTTTCTTTTTCCCAACGAATGGCAAATACATCGTCTCTGCCTTTGAAAAAAGATTTAAATAAATTCAGATTCTCTTTACAGTAATACATTCCGAAACTTGCAATGGTTATATTTTAAATGCACTGCTCATCAATGTTTGCTCACTACGTGAAATACCAATATACGAAGCTGTTCTTTGCCAGTCCGACACAGCAGATTTTACTTTATCTATAGTTTGATTCATTTCTGTTTCATCCAATCGAAAATATATACCTACGCTTTTTGCCAATTGAAGATTAAGCGCATTGTTATCTGTATCAATATTTAAAGCCAACCCGTCTTTGTCAATAGAAGGATTGATGTCAAAAGCAGGAGACAATCGCCAGCCTTCATGAGTAAGTATAAAACCATGATTTCGAAGATGGTCATCCGTATTGGAAATGAGAACATTGAAAACGATTCTTCTCCATAACTGATGTAAGTCTTCCGTTACATGTGTTCCGGAAAATTGAATAAACTCTACTATATCCAAATAAGAAGGCGTATCATCACGAATAAGTTCCTCATTTTTTCCGGTCATTGTCATAGCAGATGCAAAGTGAATGCGCTGCTCCTTTTCCCTGTCAAAGCGTTTCGTAAAAAAGGTATGGTATTTACCCGCTACTTTTTCTATTTTAGATTCGCTCATTTGAATTCCAGCATTAATTGCCAGCCGATAAGCAAGATATTCCCAGGCGCCTTTATCAATCGTATCATTTTTGGATGGGAACTTTGCAATCCAAAGATTATCTTTTTCATCGAGTACGTTGGCTTTGGGTCTTGCACCCCCTAAAGAAGAACCGGGAGCCATTAGCATTGTCAACCATTTTTTTACTTCTTCTGTATCTTCATTGCTTTCGAGCAACGCTGCACCGTGCTGCAATTCCCTTATGCTTGTCCAGGGTGGTGTCGGCGAAATAGGATCATTGTCCAAAAAATCACCGCCTGGATTTTTTTTGAATCTCAAGGCTCCCATACGGCTCAGATCATGCACACCCAATAGATAATCTATATCATATAAAACAGGCGCAATTTCATTATTTTCAAGAGCTTTTAGTGATGCGCGACGTTTCATCAATGTTCTTCCCCACGTATCGGGCATAGAATCAAGGAATACGCCGAAGTTTTCTTTGCCTGTCGGATATTGCTGTCCTTTGTACCATACAATGTCGGGATCAAGCAGTATTTGTTCTCTCGAATTCAGCCAATCCGCATCATACGAAAAACTGAATACTTTTTTCCCCTTGGCCAATTGTGCAGATAAAATACCAATGAATTTTGATTCATCCATATCTTTCCAATCTGCATATACATATATGTCGGTTTTATTTTGCATTAGTTTATTTCTTTGTGCTGCTTAACAATTTTAGATCCTGCAACTTTCTGCCAAACTCATCATCTGCAGCGAGTTTTAAAAAGTCATCCTGTAATCCAAGTACCCGTAGCACATTAAAGTATGCGCCGAATGATACACCGGGATTACCTTTCTCAATATGATATAAAGTAGTGCGGTCAATACCTGCACGCTCGGAGACCTGAATGGTAGTCAAGCTTCGGCGTTTGCGGGCAAGTTTGATGTTTTCGCCGGTTTGTGCCAATATCTTCTGAAATTTAGGAAGTAATATTTGCTTTTTTGATTGCACTATTGTTGTTTATTTTCAACAAAAATAGTAATAATGTGGATAATAAACAATATATAATGATTAAATTACTAGATTGAAATCAAAGTTCGAATCCAATAGGCCTATGTAAAAACTAAGATATAGTAAATTTTATCACGTGTATTTATATTTATAATATATTGATTATTAAATAAATGTATGATCAAATATTTTCAATAATAAATATATATTATAACTTTGAAGAAAGAATTATGGATCATGTCAAAATGTTGTGGAGACGGGGGTAAAAAAAATGGCTGCCGACATTCTATTTCTTCTCTGATTTCCTGAATGGATCTAAG
>NZ_JBNQGD010000228.1:0-1055 GCF_050436765.1 Arachidicoccus sp.
AATCCTATTACAGGATATTTGGTGGCGAAGAGGCGGGCTAGGGGTAAGCCTACATATCCGAGGCCGATGACGGCGATTTTGTGTTGGGGCATATTGTTATCTGTTATCTGTTATCTGTTGTCTGTTATGAAATCGCCACGTCGTCGTTCCTCTTACTCGTGACGAATTGCTTATTTTAAGTTTTGCCAATACCAAGCTACAGCTTCTTTTAATCCTTCTTGTATTTTATGGGTAGGTTGGTAATCTAATAATTTTTCTGCTTTTGCAATACTCGCTAATGAATGAGGTATATCTCCAGCACGATTTGGACCGTGCTTTATTACTACCGCTTCAATGGACGTGTCATATTTGGCTAAATATTCTTTTAAATACTCCGTCAATTCTTTTAGGGTGGTACGGTCGCCTACGGCGGTATTGTACACCGTATTCACTGCATCTGGATTGGTAGTAAGCATTGCTCTTTCATTCATTTGAATGACATTATCGATATAGGTAAAGTCACGGGAATAATTACCATCGCCATTGATAACCGGGCTCTCGTGCGCCATTAGTTGCATTACAAATTTCGGAATAACCGCAGCATAGGCGCCATTGGGATCTTGATGGCGGCCAAACACATTGAAATAGCGCAAGCCAATAGTCTCTAAGCCATAAGTCTTGCTAAAGATACCAGCGTATAGTTCGTTGACATATTTGGTAATGGCATAAGGCGATAAAGGGTTGCCAATTATTTCTTCTACTTTGGGTAAACCTTGAGAATCACCATAGGTTGAGGAAGAAGCTGCATACACAAAACGTTTTACTTTTGCATCGCGTGCTGCTACCAACATGTTTAGGAAGCCAGAGATGTTGACTTCATTGGTAGTAATAGGGTCATTGATAGAACGAGGTACGGAGCCAAGCGCCGCTTCGTGCAATATAAAAGCTACACCATCCGCTGCTATTTGGCAGTCAGTCAAATTGCGAATATGCCATTGGAGTAAAGTAATATTTTCGTTGTGTGAAACTGTCGACACATAAGGACACTGATCCGTCTAGAATGACTCCTTGACTCG
>NZ_JBNQGD010000228.1:1065-1316 GCF_050436765.1 Arachidicoccus sp.
AGTAAAATTTTCGTTGGCTGCAAAAGGCGCAAGGTTGTGTCGGTGACCAGTTGAGAAATTATCGAGGACTCGAACTTTGTAACCTTTATTTAAAAAATGTTCGCATAGATTGGAACCGATGAAGCCGGCACCGCCGGTGATGAGTATTGTTTGCATGTCTGTTATCTGTTTAAAAGTTTGAAGGTTAAAGGATGAAAGGTTAATTTCCCAATTGTTTCCTTCTATTATCTGTTGTCCCTTATTCGCTGTCT
>NZ_JBNQGD010000229.1:0-1545 GCF_050436765.1 Arachidicoccus sp.
ATGATGACTTTTTATAATTTTAAATTTCAGGGTGACCCAGTGTCAAAGTCAGGAGTATATTCCACGCAAACCGATTCAAAAATGCTCCTAAACAATTCCTTTGGGACCCATTCTTGTGTTTCTTCGAGTCCGATCCTATTCTTCGTTTCGTCGCCCACCAACCACATTTTGTTGTATTCCTTATAAAATTTGCTTCACGGTTTTTTCGAATAGCCTCTATGATTCGTTTATAATGCAAAAAAACCGCAGAGTTCAAAATCTTCTGCGGCTTTAAGTGAAAATAAAATATCTATTAGATTTTATTGTTGCAACTGGAATGTCATTGTTATGCTAGGATTCTCTACACTTCCCAATTGACCATATACGTTATTAGTCCCCGGATCTATATAGTATCCAAGTTTTACTGTGTTGCTTGTTAAGAAGTTGTCTAAGGCTGTCATAATCTTAGCTACATATCCGCCTGATGCCGCACTGAACTTAGTGAAAGTGTAATTGCCATCATTATCCATCGTATATGTATAAACTATCGTTGTAGTCCAACCGCTTGATCCACCATTTTGACTGCAAAAACCTACAAATGAAACTCTTTGATTAGCTAAGTCCCATTGTAACGAAATGGCTCCCCAATTGAAAGAATAGTCTAATATCGATCCACTAAGATTATTATAATAATAGTTCAGAATATTTGCTCCATCTGTAGAAGTACCCGGATTTATTGTTTTATATATCCCATTCAAAGAGGAATATTTAACCCCCATTAACATATACAATGGCAAGATTGGTGCCGGAGAGTTTTTAATGACATATTCTTTGTCATCATTAGTATATATAACCAATGTATTAGCATCTTTCCATGCAATCTTTTTGAATTGCAAACCGGCTATATTTACGCCGCTATCTAATATAGCCATTTGATCTATTGTAAAAGCAAATTTTGCTATTGCGGAAGAAATCTCTCCTTTAGGATTAAGAGCAGTAAGCGTAATTCTTTTCCCTGCGTTCAAATCATTTGATGAATTGGGTTCTATAGATATTTTTGTACCATCGTCCAGCAAAATATAAGCATTTTGATTGGCAGTAAAAAAATCTTTAAAAGCCTGAATAGCCTTTAAATATCCGCCGGCGGCTTGGTAGGCCGTTTGTTGTTCTTTAGTTGCCTTTATAAAGGCTAGTGGCTGGCGATATCTTTTACCCAGAAAAACAATACTATCTCCATTGGTATGATCATAAATATAATCAACATCTCCACCATAGCCATCACGAACATTATTATCCGGGTTATTCAACTCGGTGATGTAATTATAACTGTCAAAGGTCAAAGCTACCCCTAAATCTGCTCTCACTCTGGTATGGGATGTGTAAGGTGTAGATGCAAATTGATCTATAAGGTCCGAGTACATTGTTACATTCATGGAGTCGTCAAAACTCATGTAAAAACCATAACCACCTCCGAAGAACACAGGTGTCACGACAATCCAACCATTGGGTGCTGTGGTCAAGGTCTTCTTTACAAAAGCAATGGAATCAGCCATACGTGTCTCTGGA
>NZ_JBNQGD010000230.1:0-1912 GCF_050436765.1 Arachidicoccus sp.
TTTAGCCTTGGTTGAAGATGTTGTAGTAGTTGTATTGGTTGAAGTGGTTAAATATTGCAAATACCCATATAACTATTACAACCACTACAACCTTTCTAACTTATTTATATTTCCAATGCCTTGTCTTCCCTTCAGCAATCCATTCTACCGCGATGCTCAATCTTTTATCACGTGTAGTTCCTGTTTTGGCTTCAGTAATCCATTCTATATATTCTTTCTTTTTGGAAGAACTAAATGCCTCATAATTTTCTGAAGCTATTTTATTTTTTTCTAAGGCTGTCTGCAAATATTCGGGTGTAATGATTTTCTCGTTTTTTAAACGTGATCTGCGTGAAATAGTTCTTCCTTCTTCGGTATATTGTATTGCTTCCCTCAAAATTTTGGTTAAGGCCCCATCCGTGGGTAAGTCACGCAAAGAAAGTATTTTACCTAAACTACCCATTCCTGTTTTAGTTTCAACAGACGGGATAACTAAAGAATGCAACCACAAATTAAATGCGCAATGACCCTTAAAAGCTGCGAAACTGCATAATATTTTTTCTTTGTATTCAAAATTAGGGAAGCCCCATTTGATGGTTTCATTAATATTGGGCGACACTTTGTGTATAAGGACTCTAAGATGATGCAAAATAGGTTGAGCAAATAGCGGTGCATTCTTAATATATGCATCTACTCTTTCATCTTTTTTCATTATATAAGCTTTTATCTAAAATTAACTTAATTCGTCAATTAAAAGTCTGATCTGGACGTTATATTTTTTGTATAATGAGCCGTAAATCCGCAAAAAACTTTGGTTTTTGGATCTATGGGGTTAATTTTGATTACATTTGTGTATAAATAATTATTGATTTTGGTAGACGAAGAAAAATCGAAAAATTTTAAGGCGTTGGGCTATACAGCTATTACTTGTATAGTTGTAGTGGCATTTTTGATATTGGTAAGTTGGACGCTGCCGCCGCCTGCGCCACCAGTAGTAGATAACGGCATCGAGGTAAACCTGGGAAATAGTGATCAAGGTCTTGGTGATATTGCTCCTCAATTGCCTGGCGAGCCATCGGCAGCTGACGAAAAACAGACTGATAATCCCCCACCGACAGTGGCATCTAAAGAAGCACCACGTGAATATAAAGACGTTGCCGAAAATAATGAGAAGGACGTTCCTATTATAAAAACGTCACCCAACCCTAAAAAGATAAAGGAAATACGTCCAAGAGCAATAGAAAAATCTGTTGCAAAGAGGGAAACTAAAAGAATAATAAATAAAACACCTGCACCTCCCACGCCCAAAGCAATTTATAAAGGGGGTACAAATAGGGGTACTGGCGGCAATAATGCAGATAGTTACAACGGCGTACGTAATCAGGGTATTGCCGGAGGAAATGGAGATCAAGGGAAAATAAATGGTAACCCTATTTCTGATAACTATAATGGTAACGGAGGCACAGGTACAAGTGGTATCAGCATTCGTAGTGGCTTAGGTGGTAGGCACTTTTTGGGAGATCGTTCCTTCCAATCGAAATTTAATGAGAATGCAAAAGTTGCTGTTGATATTATCGTCGATAAAGCGGGGCGTGTTACCTCAGCTAGCATTAATCCGAGAGGAACGACAACAACTAACTCCACCATCCTTAGTATTGCTATTCGCAAGGCTAAAGGACTAAAGTTTAACGCAAGTGATGTCGAAACTCAAACTGGCACTATTGTGTTTAATTTTAAACTAAATGGGTAACTCCTCTATCATCATTCCCAAATGAATTTTAAACAAACTATTGATTTTCTTTATACGCAACTGCCGATGTTTAGCCGTGACGGGGTGGTTGCCTTCAAAAAGGATTTGAATAATACATTAGCGCTTTGCGAGGCATTGGGTAATCCACAAAAAAAGATTAGAACAATACACGTTGCGGGTACT
>NZ_JBNQGD010000231.1:0-4516 GCF_050436765.1 Arachidicoccus sp.
TAATTATCGCAGATATAGCTATAATATTAATTTAGATGTTGATGCGACCCCAACGACAAAGCTGGCACTTTCCGTATCGGGTGCGTTTGAGAATACGAGTAGCATAGATGCTAGTACGCCTATTTTACAGTTGTTTAAATCCCTATTGAAATATGTGCCTATTCAGACGTTGAAATACACTAACGGTGATTATGCTGGCTCTGCCGGCAACACGCCTTATGGTCTTCTCAATTCTGGAGGTTACTACCATAAAGATCAGACAACAGAGCTGATGTCAGTTTCTGTTGATCAAAAGATTCCTTTTATTCCTGGGTTAAGTATTAAAGGTGCCTTTAGTTATGATCCCTACGAATATAAGGAAAAGGGCTGGCATAGACCCTATTATTATTATTCCATAAATACAACAACTAACCCTTATACCTATTCTCAAGCAATTGCTACTTCGGAAAGCTATGCAACACAAACAACCTCGCTTTACGAAAATTATTATAACAATAATTCGTTCACTTATCAAGGCTTTCTGAATTATCATCGTTCATTTGGAAAGAGTGAAGTTACGGGGCTGGTAGTAGCGGAAGAGAGAAATAATGTACAGTCTAATTTTGGAGCTAGTTTAAATAACTTCCAAATAAATATAGATGAGTTAAATTTTGGAAGTTCTTCGCCAACAGATCGTGGACTTAATGGTTCTTCTTCTACAGGTAGCCAAGTTGGTTATGTATACAGAGTAGATTATGGCTATGATAATAAATATTTATTCGAGGCGTCCGGTAGATATGATGGGCATTATTACTTTGCCCCTGGACATAGGTACGCCTATTTCCCAGCATTTTCGGTAGGGTGGGTTCTATCGAAAGAAAAATTCATGAAATCCCTGTCTTTTGTGAATTTACTGAAACTTCGTGCTTCTTGGGGAAAAGCAGGAAACTTAGCTGGAGGGCCTTTTGAGTATCTCAGCGGTTATACACTTTATGGTAATTCGTATGCATTTGGTTCAGGAAACGTTGTGCAAGGTTCCTATCAGGCACAAGAGGCCAATCCAAATCTTACTTGGGAAATCTCCACAAAGCGGGATATCGGTTTAGAAGCCACTCTATGGAATGGGTTACTTAATATAGATGCGGACTATTTTACAGAAAGAAGAACAGGCATGTTACTAGCACCGAGTGTTACTGTTCCTGTTGAATATGGATTGACACTTGCACAGGAGAATGCAGGGGTGATGGATAATCACGGGTTTGAACTTACTCTCCAGTCCCACCATACTTTTAGAAACGGATTGGCATTAGGATTAAGTGGTAATTTTAGTTATTCCATGAACAAGATGGTGCAAATATATGAGTCCCCTTCAACTTATGATAATCCAAATAGGCGACTTACCGGAAGAGAGCTAGGCGAAGTATTTGGATACAAAGCAATTAAACTGTTTAAAACATCTGATGATAAAAATAACGATGGGATAATCGATTCTGCAGATGGATACAATGTGACCCAGTTCGGGGCACTCCATCCGGGAGACGTTCAGTATGCAGATATTAATCATGATGGTAAAATAGATGCCGACGACCAGGTTCCAATTGGTGACCCAAATTATCCTGCTATAACTTTTGGTTTCACGCCTACTTTATCTTGGAAGGGTGTTGATATTTCTGTACTATTTCAAGGAGAAGCAATGGAAAGTTTTAATATTAACGGATTCCAAACGGTTCCGTTCCTCAACAACAATAGTAATACTGCATATCAATATTATAATAATCGTTGGACACCAACCAACCAAAATGCGTTATATCCGAGAGCAACTCAGGCTCCTTATAGCAATAATACCCAGACATCAAGTTTGTGGGTTATGAATACAGGTTATATCAGGTTAAAAACGGCTACATTAGGTTATACATTTCCATCATCTCTGTTAAAAAAATCAGGACTTAGCCATCTGCGCGTTTATGTTGCAGCCCAAAATTTCTTGACGTTCAGTAAATTGAAATATATGGATCCTGAAATTGGATATACAAATGGAGAGCTTTCGTACCCGAATCAAAAGACATTTATAGGTGGGTTAAGTGTAAGTTTTTAACTATTAAAATTAAAATCAGATGAAAACAAATACCATTGAGATTAAGAGCCTTATAATTATAGCGGCCTTATTATTAACGATATTCGCAGGCTGCAAAAAAGATGTGTTGGACAACCAAGATAAGGCTATTCTTACCGATGCTACGCAATGGGCCTCGGAAGGTAATGCAGATATATTTCTTAATGACATCTACAACAATCTACCTAATTTATATAATTCAGCCGAAAGTTTGGATAATTTTACAGACGATAATGATGGAGGCATATACTTTAGTTCCTGGAATTTTAAGCAAGGTATCATCGACGAATCTTCGACTAATTACAGTATTTGGGGGAGTGACTGTGGTGTAGCAGATCTCGATAAATATAATTGGACAGACGCTTTTAAGACTATCAGAAAGTGTAATACTTTTATTCAGGAAGTGAACAAAAATAAAACCAATTTTTCCTCCAGTTGGTTAGATAAAAGACTTGACGAAGCAAGATTCCTGCGCACATTCTTTTACACAAATTTATTTCTACATCTAGGGGGGCTTCCGATTATCACTGAACCGCAAACCAGAGATGCAAGCGATAGTGCTGCTTTGTATGTACCTAGAAGTACTTATGAAGAAACGTTTAACTTCTTAGTTGCATCGTTGGATACTATTCTTAATGATAAATATCTAGAGATTAAATATAAAAATGGAGATGCTGATGCCGGAAGGGTAACTTTGGGCGCGGCTGCCATGTTAAAAGGATGGTTGCAATTGAATGCAGCTAGCCCAGCCTATAATGCTGCAGTGCCTGCAGCGGGGAATGATCCTAATAAAATTGCAGGATTTGGTAACTACGATCCAGCACGATGGGCTGCCGCAGCTGCCACTTTTAAATCCTTTATAGATAATTGGGGGAATGGACATCCTTATGAATTATTTTCTGATCCATCTGCCATTTGGTATGAAGCTAATAAATATAACAGTGAAGTTATTTTCGATCGTCAAGCTGTTGCAAATATCATTGGTTCATCATTTGAGCAATATGGCGGCCCGGTGTATGTTTTAGGAGGGTATTATACTTGGGGTAATTACGACCCTACTCAAGAGTTAGTGGATCAGTTCTTTATGGCAAATGGTAAACCAATTACTGACCCCACTTCGGGTTATGATCCACAACATCCCTATGTTGGAAGAGAGCCTCGTTTCTATGATTGGATTGTTTATGATGGAGCTCCTTATGATATGGCTTGGATGCCACGCCCTGACACAATTTACACACGTATAGACAAGGTTCACCCTTCTCTTAATCAAATCGATTTTGGTAGTGCTGATGTTGGAAATACAGGCTATTATTTCAAAAAGAGACTAAACCCTCTTGTGGTGCCAGGAAATGGCGCTTCGAGTGGTGCAAACTTTATCTATTATCGTTATGCAGAGGTGTTACTTGGTTATGCGGAGGCCCAAAATGAAGCTGTAGGTCCGGATGCCAGTGTGTATTCAGCTATCAATAAAATCAGAGCTCGAGCTGGGCTTCCCGATTTGGCCGCTGGGCTATCTCAAGATCAAATGCGTATAGCTATTCATCAGGAAAGACGTGTAGAACTTTGTTTTGAAGACAAACGGTTTTACGACATGATTCGCTGGAAAACGGCCATGACGGTTATGAATGTTGATAAACACGCTATGGAAATTACAAATTCCTCTCCAAATGATGATAGCGGCGTATGGCAGTATAAGGTAATACCATTAAACCACCCCCACACTTTTTATCAGAAAATGTACTTAGATCCTATACCATTGCCTGTAATAGCACAAAATCCGAAACTTGTTCAAAATCCCGGCTATTGAGTGTGCTGAATTGGAGTGGAAGTGCAGCTGAGGAATATGTAGAGGGGGATTTATGTAAATATGTTTTTTTCAATCCAATCTGTTTGTAAGGCTATTCAATAAAGGTATTTATTTTTGCATTCTTATATATAACCATCTCTCATTATTTGATTTTTTTCAATAAATGGTGAGGTGGTTTTTTATTAAAATGAATAAACTTCAACGCTAGTGGATCAATTAAATATCGGAAGATACGAAGGCTACAGCAATGGTAGTTTAGAAATCAATCTACAATGACTGCCCGTAAGAGCTGTAAACCCAACTGAATTGCTATACTTAAAATAAACGCTGAAAATCCCTGATGGCTTGCTGGCTATTTGAAAATAAGACGAAGATCCGAAACGCCATATAGAGGTGGTTAGAAAAATTCCACAGATGAAAACGACTTCCCTGTATTGTATTTATAATATATTAACAAATATAAATTACAATTTCAAATAGTGTGTTAAGCTGAATTCGCATATTTAAAATTGTGGTAGTAGGTTAGTAATTGCAATTAAAAATAATTTTAACAGTTATACTAACGTAAGCATACGATCAACCCCATATAGGTGAGGTTATACGGACCGTGTAATATT
>NZ_JBNQGD010000232.1:0-4003 GCF_050436765.1 Arachidicoccus sp.
ATTAGAAAACAGGATTTAATAAACGATAATAAAATGAAAAGAGGACTTAATAAATTGATATTTGTAACAGCAGTTTTTGCGTTGATACTCAGCATATTTGTAAGTTGCAAAAAAGATAAATATTATTATGATTCGGGTGTTATCGATCCACATTATAGTGGTACGATAATGCAATATCTCGAATCTAAACCATTACAATTTGATACACTGGTTCAAATCATAAAACTGGCAAATTTATATGATACTTTAAATACGCATACGCTTACACTTTTTGCTCCTGGAGATTCGAGTATTAGTAGAACTATTCATTATTTAGACAATTATCTACAATCATCAGGGAAGCCAATTATTACCAATTTAGATCAAATTAAACCCGAAATATGGCATAAATATTTGGCAATGTATATTTTTAAAGACAAGAAACTACTGGCCGATTATCCGCAGGTAGATTTTCAAAATTTAGCGGCTTTCCCGGGTGGTTACTTTAATTCTCTGGACGGGCAGTTAATGAATATCGGAGTCGTTTATAATTCCTCGGCCGGGGTTGCCTATCAAGGGTATAGGCAGTTGTATCTCAATTATTTTCCTGACCTCTCTGTTCCTTATGCCGGCTTGATTACAGATGCAGTAGCCTCTTCAGATATTCAGCCTACCAATGGAGTGATACATGCATTACAATTTCCAAATAATTATTTTGGTTATGATCCGGATAATTTTGCTATAGATGCGTATAAAGCGGGAATAGATTCCCTATAAAATTGAGTGAAAAAAGTTTTTATAAAATAATATATAATTTAAATATGTGTAGAAAATATTTTTATAGAAATGTAGGCATACTTGTAACATTATTGGTATGGAGTGCCGGAATTTCTTGTAAAAAAACAGAATCTTTGGTGGGCTCGCCTTATGGTGCACCTGTACAGCAGCCTATACAATTCTTAGATGCAAAGCCTTCAGAAACTTCTGGGTATCCGGGAGATGAAGTTATTTTTAAAGTTACAGGTCTGAAAAAACAATCAGGTTTTCAAGTTTTCTTCAATCAAATTCTTGTTCAACCGGTTAGTTATACGGACAGTCTTCTTACAATAGTTATTCCACAAAATGCGAGCTCTGGAGCTGTTTCTGTCACATTAGAAGATGGGCGAAACTTTTTTGGGCCACTCTTTACGGTTAAGGGAGATGTATCGGTAGATCCAAGTTTTTCAACGGGATCCGGGGTACATGGAACGGTCTATGGATTTGTGAGGACTGGAGCAAACTCAAACTATTTAATCTATGGAAGTTTCGATAACTATAACAATACGGCCACTGCTACCAAATTTGTAAATAATGTGGAATATATTAATGGTACCGGTGGCGTGCAAAGTAATAATCAAGGATTGGGTGCATCTGGTGCAGTTTATTCAGCATTATTGGATGGTAGTAAGTTTATAATTGGAGGTAGTTTCTCTCAATATGCTAATAGACTAAACATCAATAATATAACACATATTAATAGTGATATTTCTCTTGACACTACAACGATTTCAGTTCCCGATTTTGTAAATCCTGATCCAATTAATAATCCGTTAGCCAGCATAGATACTATACCGCGATTCAATGGTGGTTTTACTTCCGTAAATAGAGGAGGTACTCCGGTTATAAAATTATTTAAATCAAGCGATGGGGGAGTATTGGTAGTCGGTAATTTTAATAATTATGATAGTATTTATTATCCCAGGTCCACATCCTCACTTAAAGTACAAGATTTGACCACAATGGTCAACGTTGCAAAAATTTCCACATTGGGAAGTTTGGATCTCTCTTACAATTTTGATGCAGTTACACATAGTAGCGGAGTGGGCGCTAATGGTTACGTAAATGATGCCATTAAATTAGATAATGACCATATTATTATGGTCGGCAGTTTTAGTAGTTATAACGGGCAAAATGTTGGAAGAATTGTAGCTATTGATGAAAATGGCCAGCCGGATTACAGCTTTAACACCGGATCGGGCGCAGATGATGCTATACAAAGTATTACCTTTTGTAGCGCTACACAAAAGATTTTGATTACAGGCTTATTTACGCATTTCAATGGTGTAGCATGTAACGGCCTTGTTATGTTAAACACTGATGGGACTTTGGATAATAGTTTCGCCTCAAAAGTTGTAACAGGGGGAGTTATCAACTATGCGGGGCAATTAGCTAATGGTAAAATTATAATTTCCGGAAACTTTAAAACATATGACAATCTGGTTCGGCAAGGCTTTGTAATAACCAATCCAGATGGAACCTTGGCAGCAGGGTATAATAACATTGGTGCCTTTAGTGGAAGAATTTATGCTATAGACGATTTAGGAACCCTTTTTGGCATCAACTCAGTTATGCTTTTCGGTTCTATCACCGTATTTGATAGCCAGCAAGTAGGCGGGATAGTGAAGATCTCGTTAATAACCCAGTAATAGAAAGTAAAAATATTTGTTTAAGGCAGCGTTTAGGCCTATAAAAAAAAACTCATGAAAAAGAAATTGGTTAGTAAAATTTTTAATCTTGAAAAATTTGCGGTAGCAGTAATTGTTATGTGCTTAGGAATGGCAATTCCCACTGCCTGTAACAAGCCATTTACCAACATTGTACAAAACAGCCGTGACTCTAGTGGGTTATCTAATTATATTGATTCTTCGGTGGCAAATGGGGAAAATAGAAAAGTATTATATATCATTGTAGATGGGGCTACGGGCTCTGCTATCGAGAATATCACCCCGCCTAATATTTATAAACTCGCTTCCAGCAGTGTATATACCTTTAATGGCATTACAAGCAAAATACCCGCGGACTCAAGTTTGGAGGGAGATTGGACTTCCTTGCTTACTGGCGTTAGCCCTATAAAGAGCAAAGTATATAATTCTTTTGATAGTAGTCAAATTGCGCTGTATCCTACATTAATTTCTAGAATAAAAGCAATTCAGCCTAAAGCTCGTATCGTAACCTTTGGTGCGAGTCAGACTTTCTCGGATGAACTCACTACCGGTGCAGATATTTCTAAAACCTTTACTGCTGACGCTGCTGTTAGTGATGCAGTGGATCAAAATTTAACTCAAGATAGTGCAAAGTTGGTAATTGCTCAATTTAATGATCCTTATGCTGCCGGAATGCAATTTGGCTTTGATCCTGATATAGCACAATATAGAGATGCAATCATAAATACGGATAATTATATTGGAAAAGCAATCACCACTATTAAAAACAGGCCTAATTATAATAAGGAAGATTGGTTTATCATTATTGCCTCCACGGTAAGTGGTACAAACGCACTTCCTCCGGATGTAGGTATTGGCGGAGCTTTAGACTTTACGTATTATGGTCAACCGCAAAGAAATTCTTTTATTTTATTCAATGAATTGAATGGTCGATTTTCCCCCCGATATATTCAAAGACCAGGAAGTACTGCGGGTACTTCTCCTTACGACGTTACTGCTTTTAGGCTTGTTGGTAATTGGCAAAATTCATCAACTTCTCCTTCTCAACAGATACTTATCCCAGATCCGGCTAACAAGTATAGTTGCCCCTTTGGTGATAGTATGACAGTGGAAGCGAAAGTGAAGTTTAACAGCTTAAAGCAAGTAAATTATATGACTTTCTTTGGCAAAGCCACTTCTGGTATTGGTATTGGATGGGCTTTCTTTAGAACGCCTTCATCTTTCCCAAACATGAATTTTAGTGTAGGTAATGGAGCCATTAGAAAAGAAATTAGTATTAACGGTATTCAGGATACTAAATGGCATACAATTGCTGTTACGTTTAGATGGACAGCTAATAAGACTATTTTTGTTAGGGGATACTTAGACGGTGTGCTTACTGTATCACAGGAAAGTGGAGCTGATCCCGCTAAGATCCCAGCAGCCATTAACAATGCTGGTAATCCATTAATTTTAGGTTGGTTCAGCGGTCCAGGGGGGAGTGGTGTACCTACAAATCTAGATATGTATATTACTGATGTGCGGATATGGAATACGGAATT
>NZ_JBNQGD010000232.1:4013-5957 GCF_050436765.1 Arachidicoccus sp.
GAAGCAATTGCAAAATACAGTTGTTTTATTGGTATTCCACCAGCACAACACCCCAATATACACAATTTGGTAGGGTTTTATAGCGCTAGCGAAGGTTCTGGAACCACGGTTTATGATGGGGCTTCAAATCCTGAAAATGGTTCTATTAAAACTCAATATGGAGGAGTGAATGAATGGAATCATCTATCTGAAATTAGCAATGCTATTTGCGGACCGGCAGATGATAATTATTATACTCTGACTCCTAATAGCGTAGATGTACCCTATCAAATCCTTACCTATTTGGGCATAAATGTTCAATCTCAATGGGGATTTGACGGCCAGTTTTGGACTACATCCTATAACGACCAAGTTTTTGAGCCATAATATAATAGTCAAACGGCAATTAATATAAAAAATATTCGAATGAAAATGCATAAATCAAAAGCATTGTTAAAAACTTCAAGTGCATTATTTGGTTTAATAATGATAGTTGTTTTAACGATTTCCAGTTGTAAAAAGTCAAGATTTAATGTGCCTGATGGATATACTGTAGATTCCTTAAAAGGCGCCGATGTCAATGTAGATACAACTGATACGAAACCGGATTTTTCCTTCCTTTCTCAGGCAAGAATTTTTCCAGGAGTTGTTAACTCAAGTGAAAAGCGTATTACTGATACGTCTATTACGATGGATTTGAACTATAATGATATTAGAAATTCTCTTCGGATATCAGTAGTACCGCAACCATGGAAACCTACCGGCTTATACGCACCTGCAGGAGAGCCTATAACTATTATTTTACCCGCAAATGCCGTTGGTATTACTGCTCAAATAGGTTGCTGGACGGATAATATATCTAATAAATCTCCGCGCAAAAGAGAGCCTATAATTTATACGGTTAAAAAATTGTTTCCAGGTGAAAACCATATTCGTGGACCATTTGGGGGGCAAATATTTCTGATACCTGAGATTCCTTTGCAGAATCCGATCACTTTTCATGTAAGTGGTGCCTGCAGAGAGCCAGACTTTCATTTGGGTGTTACTGATCCTATTCAGTGGAAACAAGAAATAATGACAACTTCTGTTCCTTGGTTTGACTTTGATTCTAAGCACATGGCTTTTTCGCTTCCGACTAAAGTAATGGTTAATTATTTACAGAGCCACCCCAACCTGGACCTTAATGAAGCGTCTCAAGCTTGGGATGATATTATCAATAATGACTATGATAAATGGGAAGGCCTTTCAGATACCGCGGCAGATAAAATAGATCAACCGACTAACCTGCCATGGCGAGTAGTTTTAGACATACAACCTTCAGCAGGATATGGCCATAATGGTTATCCTGTTGTAGCGACAGACGACAACGAATGGTTTAATGCTGCCTTTACTGGAGGAGACACGACCGGCAATCTTTGGGGTACATTACACGAGTTGGGTCATAATAATCAACAGGGCCAATATTGGGACTGGTCAACATTGGGAGAAACGACGAATAATTTGCATTCCTTTAAGCGTGCAAACAGAATGGGTATTCAAAATCTAGTAACGCTACATCCTGCATTCGCGGGTGGCGCATCAAGTGCACAAGCAAAAGCTTTAGCTTACGTGCTTGGTTCAGGTGCTAAAAATTTCGATGTAGATCAAGCTATAAATGATCCATTTGAAAGGATGATTCCATTTCTTCAAATTTTTGATAAATTACAAAGCGCAGATGGTACCAAAAGTGGATGGGATTTTTGGCCATTTCTTTATAGACGAGCAAGACATGCCTTAAGGCCTTCTAACAATGACATAGACAAACACGATTTTTTCTATGAAGCACTGTGTGATTATACTGGGTTGGATTGCAAACCGTTTTTTGATGCCTGGGGTATTCAATTATCTGCACAGGCAACAAGTACAATATCTCAAGAATATCCTAATCGATTAAAGGATAATATATGGTTATATGATCCAATTAGT
>NZ_JBNQGD010000233.1:0-1123 GCF_050436765.1 Arachidicoccus sp.
ATCAGATTTGCAACGTAGCAAGGGTACTAAAAATATTATTTATTTAATTATTTTCATACGCTGAAGCAACATGGAAATATCGCTCAGCGCGATTTGCATAGTGCTGTGACAGAGTTCAATACATAGACAATTGCAGACTTAAGCACTTTAGCAAGAATGGATGTAACAATAACAACAGTGTTTTGCATAATTATTTTATATTGATAGAATGTAGGTTGACCTTAGAATGCGTATAGACGGTTAGGAGTAATCAATACATTTTCTAGCAACGGGTGATTATGCAAAATTAAAACAAATACACTACAGGATAATGAAATTGCCCTAAATATAATCCACAACTAGAAGTCGATTTTTCTGTTTCCGAGACATGATAAATGTGTTGAAAATAAAGCAGTTTTTCTTTTTAGAAAATAATATTCAAAAACCTGTATCATGCCTGAATTTCTGATCTCTTATGTGAAGGGGGTTAGTTTGCCTAGTATATTCATCAGTGTAGTATCGAGCTGCTAGTATTGATTAGTGAACATTAATATAGTTTAAGGTGCCCCATGCTCTGTTCAGTTCCTCATTTTTTTTGCAAAAAGGAATGAATACTTTTACGAAAGGCCTTGTTAGTTTTGAGTGTTTTAATTTCAAGTGGAATTCTGGGATAAAGTTCCGCCGCACGATAGATGAATGATTGAGAAATATAGTTTTTTCTTGCAAATGGGAGCTTAAGAGTGCCCCGACGACTATTTTCCCTGTATTCCTTTGGGACTATAGCATCATCTATTTTGACCTTTCCGGTTTTAATCTGATGAAAAAGAAGAAGATCAGCAGAAACTCGACGATCTTCAAGGGATTCCATATTGAGGATTTTTAGCATAGTTTTATAGCCAGGTCTATCTGGGAAGCGTTTTTGTAGGCTTTTCCTCCATATCCAGCGGAAGGCTCGTTTTTGCACTTTTTCAATTTCGACAATATCTTTTTTAAGCCATGGATTGTAGACTTGACACGAACTTTCAAGTATGGATCGAACATAGGTTTTATACATATTAAGAAGGAAATTAGTGCTAGAAGATTTGAGTGCCTTCCCAAGACAATAAAGTTTCCTCGTCGCTTTGATGGTAATTAATTTAATATG
>NZ_JBNQGD010000234.1:0-13273 GCF_050436765.1 Arachidicoccus sp.
AGGACGCAAAAAACATTATTCAAAAAGTTGTTTTAGCTGCGCAAGCACGTGTGGCGGCTAAAAAAGCCCGTGATATGGTGCAACGCAAATCGGTACTAAGCGGAAGCGGTTTACCAGGAAAACTGGCTGATTGTAGTGAGCGGGATGCGGAGAAATGTGAGCTGTATCTGGTGGAAGGAGATTCCGCCGGCGGAACTGCAAAGCAAGGAAGAGATAGGGCCTATCAGGCTATTTTACCTTTGCGTGGTAAAATTTTGAACGTTGAAAAAGCGATGGAGCATAAGATTTATGAAAATGAGGAAATTCGCAATATTTTCACCGCAATGGGTGTAACCATCGGCACAGAAGAAGATCCTAAGGCACTGAATCTTGCGAAGCTTCGATACCATAAATTGATTATTATGACGGATGCCGATGTCGATGGAAGTCACATCGCAACTTTGATATTGACCTTTATTTTTCGATATATGAAGGAGCTGGTGATGCAAGGTTATGTATATCTAGCACAACCACCATTATATTTAGTGAAAAAAGGCAAAGAACAAGAATATGCGTACAACGAAGCGCAACGTAAAGAATTAGTCGCAAAAATAGGTGGCGGAAAAGATGATAGTGTAGGTATTCAGCGGTACAAAGGTTTGGGTGAAATGAATGCCGATCAATTATGGGAAACAACAATGGATCCCGCACGCAGAACATTGAAACAAGTTACTATTGAGAATATGACTGCGGTAGACGAAACCTTTGCGATGTTGATGGGCGACGATGTGCCGCCACGTCGTGCCTTTATTGAAGAAAATGCGACTTATGCAAGAATAGATATCTAAGGCAGACAATAAAAAAAGTTGCAAAAATAATTTTTGCAACTTTTTTTTATCGACAATTTATCTAAGCTCTAAGAATAGTTCTCTAAAATGCTTTACAATAGCAATCTTTTCAGAGCAATAAACTTAAAGACTTTTTAAGCTCAAGAACATAAAATCAAAGAATTAAAATCAACAATAAGATGATAATAATAATAGCGCCAACGGAAAGATAAACGCCACCAGACATTGCTCTGGCTTCTTTTTTCATAGTTTTTAGTTCGTTGCGCAATTCCTTTTTATCGGCGCGACTCAATGTTGATTTATCCATGTTTTTGATTTCTTCAACGCGGTTCACAATTCTGTCAAACTCCGCTTTTTGTTGTGAGGACATTTCTGTTTTTTCATTGTTAGGTTTATCAGCTGCTTTTACTGAATTAAGACCTAGACTCAGTGCGAAAATTAACGTTAAAGCACAAATTGTTTTTTTCATATTTTTTTATTTAAGTTAAGGACATTTTAGTTCTGTACTAGTTTAAAAAGGCGCATCAATGATAAATATACTAATATTTTATTTTTTATCATTAGGAATATATAAACTTAAATCAAAGAAGATGCCGAAAAATGCTTTATAAGGATTTTTGTTTCACTAATTTTACATAATGCAATTTCAAATTCCCATAAATATAGCACCCATCGAGCCGGGTATTTCATACCGGGATAAAATTTTGTTAACAGGTTCTTGTTTTTCTGAGCATATCGGAGGCAATTTACTCAAAGCAAAATTTAATGTTTTGCAAAATCCTAATGGTATTTTATTTGATCCTATCAGTGTTTGCAGTAGCTTGATTTCCTATATGGAAAACAAAAGATATACAGCGGATGATTTATTTTATTTGAATGAGGCATGGCATAGTTGGACACACCATAGCCGATTTTCGTCTCCGGAAAAAGAAATTTGTCTGCAAAATATAAATCAGTCACAAGCTGCTGCTCATCAATATTTAAAAGATTGCGACTGGCTTATCGTTACCTTAGGATCTTCTTTTTTGTATAAATTGCAAGCGGGCAGAATGGCGGTTGCTAATTGTCATAAAGCGCCAGCTCAGACTTTCGAAAAACATCTCAATACAATTGAAGAATCAATAACCGCTTTTGACGCAATGCTATATCGGTTGTTCAAATTTAACCCCCGAATAAAAGTGTTATTTACTGTTAGCCCTGTCCGTCATGTTCGGGATGGCATTGTAGAGAATAATCGCAGTAAGGCCCGGTTGATAGAAACAGTGCATCATCTTGTGAATAAATTTGACAAGATTCATTATTTCCCATCTTATGAATTGTTGATTGATGTCTTGCGGGATTATCGTTTTTATGATGCAGACCTGGTACATCCAAATTATGCAGCTACGCAATTTGTTTTGGAGAAATTCTCCGAAACTATGATGAATAAACAAACTAAGTCTTTAATGGAAACGATTCGTAAAATTGTAATTGCTAAAAATCATGTGCCTTTCAACCCGGCGTCAACACAACATAAGAAATTTCTAGCGACTTATTACGAGCAAACACTTTTGTTGAGAAAACAGTATCCCTATATAAATTTTGACGAAGAAATGCGATATTTCGACAAGTCGTAAAAATTAGCATTACTATCATTTGTTAGTGTACTATAATTATGTACATTCGTATAGTGAATTATTTACTTAACATACAACTCTCTCTTCTCTCTTTTCTTAGGAGCACCTGCTCCCATGTTCCATAATATTGCTTGTATATCCTATTATTATTTTCTTTAAACGAAATTTTAAAGAACGGCATTGTATTATCTACTTTAACCACGAAAATATTATTGAGCAATGACTAAAATCATCATAATTGGGGGCGGAAAAATTGGAGAAACGGCGGCATTTTTATTCCATAATTCGGGAAGGTATACCGTAACTATTGCGGATGCCAATAAAGAATCTTTACAAAAAAGTAGACAGGACGGCATAAATGCCATTCATTTGGAGGTCAATGATAACAGAGCTTTAGAAGCAGCTTTAAATGAAAATGAAATAGTATTGAGTGCTTGTCCTTATTTCTTAAATGTGGCTATTGCAACCGCAGCGGCAAAAACAAAAACACATTATTTTGATCTAACTGAGGATGTTGCGGCTACTAATAAAATCAGAGAAATAGCTAAAGGTTCGGAAGTGAGTTTTATGCCGCAATGTGGGTTAGCACCTGGCTTTATCAGCATTGCCGCTTATGACCTAACCAAGCAATTTGATGAATTAGATACGGTGAAACTACGTGTGGGAGCTTTGCCGCAGTATCCTACCAATAGCTTGAAATATAATTTGACCTGGAGCACGAATGGGTTGATAAATGAATATTGCAATCCCTGTGACGCTATTGTAGGGGGTAAAAGAAAAGAAGTCGCGCCTTTAGAAGGTTACGAGAAATTTTCTTTGGATGGAGTAGAATATGAGGCTTTTAATACTTCTGGGGGATTGGCTTCTTTAGCCGAAGTATTGGACGGAAAAGTGCAAAACTTGGATTATAAAACTGCACGATACCCAGGACATTGTGCAATAATGAAAGTACTGTTATTTGAACTTAATTTTGCTAATAAGAGAGAGTTATTAAAAGATACATTAGAAGAGGCACTTCCTTTTTCGGCTCAAGATTTGGTTTTAATCTTTATCGCTGTTACCGGAAAGATAAATGGCCGTTTTGTTGAAAAGGTCTTTACTAAGAAGATATTTAATCAAAATGTGTTTGGACGAGATTTTACCGCGATTCAATTGACGACTGCAGGCTCGGCTTGTGCGGTAATAGATTTAAAAGTGAAGGGGAAATTAGCCAATAAAGGTTTTATAAAACAAGAAGATGTACGTCTTGAAGACTTGATGGATAGTGAATTTGGAAGATTCTATATTTAGCTTGAAAGCCAGCGACGTAGTAAAACGGGAAGTAATTATTCGCTAGGTGTGAGCCCTAAGTTTTTGACTCTTCAATTTTAAACAATGAAAATCGAAACAAAATGTTAGACGAAATATTAGATGGTTTGATGCGACGTTACAAACAGCGTGTACCTGACGTAAGTGCTATAATTAATGCTATGCTTAAAGAGGGTATTATAGATAACCAAGCAGAAATTGAAAACGATCATATCGCTTTCCGTACAATGGGTGTGGAACATTTGGGGGTTCAATCCTTAGAGAAAATATTTTTGCATTATGGCTATCAGAAAAGAGATTATTACCATTTCCAAGAAAAAAAACTGGACGCTTGGTGGTACGCTCCGCCGCAAGACCGATACCCCCGCATATTTGCAAGTGAATTACGGGTAAAAGACTTAAGTGTGAAAACGCGTAATATTATTCATAAATATACAGATGCTATAAAAGCCGATCCCGTCTCTGTGTTAGATTTAGATGACGTTAAGGTGGTAGATAATTATTTACATAGTGGTTTATGGCAAACGCCTACAGTAGAAGATTATAAAAGTTTGTTGGCTGAAAGTGAATATGCGGCTTGGGTGATTTTTAACCATTATTACCTAAATCACTTTACCATAAGTGTGCATAATTTGCCTGAAGGATATAATACTATGGAGCAATTTGACGAATTTCTTGAAAAAAATCAATTTAAATTAAATACTGCCGGCGGTAAAATAAAAATAAGTCCCGATGGAAAATTGTTGCAAAGCTCGACAGTTGCAAAGGTGATGGAGGCAACCTTTGCTGATGACAAGAAGGCGGAGATAGCAGGATCTTATGTGGAGTTTGCAGAAAGAAAAGTATTGGACGAATTTAAAGACTTACCAAAAGATCAAATTTGTCGTAAGCACCGTCGTGATGGTTTTGAGGCGGGCAATGCGGATAAAATATTTGAAAGTACCTATAGGAGTCAGACAGGGAGTTGAAAAGAATCGACGCCCCGAAGACCGAAGAGCTGTGAACTTCTCTTATAATTAATGATTATAGTTCCTCATTCAAAATTCAAAATTATGTTAGAAAATATCTTAGAACGTTTTTCTATAAATGAGTCAAATGCTGGTGTATGTGATGGACGTCAGTTTATCAAAACATCGGGAAAAACAATGGCTTCTTTTTCCCCGGTGGATGGAAAAAAAGTTGCAGAAGTCACTGGTCTCGTCAGGGCGGAATACGATGCTATTATTGATAATGCAATGAAAGCATTTCACCAATGGCGAATAATTCCCGCTCCGAAACGCGGTGATATTGTTCGACAAATAGGCGAAAGTTTACGCGTTGAAAAAGAGCATTTGGGGAAATTGGTTTCCTATGAAATGGGAAAAAGCTTGCAAGAAGGAATGGGTGAAGTGCAAGAAATGATTGATATCTGTGATTTTGCGGTAGGTCTGTCCCGACAATTGCACGGATTGACGATGCATTCTGAAAGACCCGATCATAGAATGTATGAACAGTGGCATCCATTGGGAGTCGTAGCGATTATTTCGGCCTTTAATTTCCCCGTAGCGGTTTGGAGCTGGAATGCAATGATTGCATTGGTCTGTGGCAATGTTTGTGTATGGAAGCCCTCGGAAAAAACGCCTTTAGCCGCACATGCATGTTTGGCTATTGTTGCAAGGGTATTTGAGAAGAACAATATATTAGCCGGAGTTTGCAATTTAATTCAGGGAGATAAAGAAGTCGGAGAGTGGATGGCTTCAGACAGTCGTTTAGCTTTGGTTTCAGCCACCGGGTCCACTCAAATGGGCAAGGCGGTAAATGTGGCCGTAGCTAGGCGTTTAGGCAGATGTATATTGGAGTTAGGGGGTAATAATGCCATAATAATTTCGAAAGATGCAGATCTAAACATGTCGTTGATTGGTGCGGTGTTTGGTGCAGTAGGTACTGCAGGACAGCGTTGTACGAGCACCCGGAGATTAATCATTCACGAAGATGTGTACGAGGATTTTGTAAACAAATTAAAAAAGGTCTATCAACAATTAAAAATAGGAAATCCTTTAGATGCATCTAATCATGTGGGGCCTTTGATTGATAAAGACGCTGTAAATAACTATTTGCAAGCGATCGAAAAAATCAGAAAAGAAGGTGGTTCATTCTGCATAGAAGGAGGTGTGCTGGAAGGGGAAAAATTTGTATCCGGTTGTTATGTAAAGCCCTGTGTCGCGGAGGTAAAAAACAATTTTCCGATTGTTCATCAAGAAACCTTTGCGCCTATTTTGTATCTGATAAAATATAGTAATATAGAAGACGCAATAGCTATGCAAAATGATGTACCTCAGGGATTGTCTTCCGCAATTATGACTTTAAATTTGCGTGAAGCTGAATTATTTTTGTCACACGGAGGTTCTGACTGTGGTATTGCCAATGTAAACATAGGCACTTCAGGTGCAGAAATTGGTGGTGCTTTTGGTGGAGAAAAAGAAACAGGTGGGGGGCGTGAAAGCGGCTCAGATGCCTGGAAATCTTACATGCGCCGGCAGACGAACACTATTAATTATGGGAGTGATTTACCATTGGCACAAGGAATAAAGTTTGATTTTTAACTTTTCATCTCGAATTAAAAATATAAAGGAAGCACCGCTAAGTGCTTCCTTTTATTTAACAAAACAAAGGTAATTAATGTTTAATATACTCTTTGTTGCCGTTAGAGGATAGCGTGTACTTCCCTCCTTTAGGTCCTTGGTAAATTGTACGCCCTTTCGCATCCTTTCCGATAGCTTTGTCAGCGCTTTTATTTACGCCTTCTTTTGCTGCGACCGCTTTAGTCTTTACTGTTTTTGCTTTTGTTACCGCTACAGTACTTTGCGTTTTTGCGGCAGTTTCTGTTGCTTTAGCCTCGTGCTTAGCGGCTTTTTTTGCAGTAGTAGCTTTTTCAGCTTTCTTTTCTGTTGTTTTTGCCGTAGCGATGGTCGCTTTTTTAGCTTTTTTAGCTTTCGTTTTAGCTGCTTTTGCGGTTGTAGTCGTTGATGTAGTTACAGCTTGTGCACTTGTAACACTGGAGAACAAAATAAAAGAAAAAAGCAAAACCATTCCAAGAAATACCTTCTTCATTGTTTTTAATTTTTAATATGAATGATAAAATCCATTAACTAAAATTAATGACAAAAGACATACCAACATTTTTAATTGAAGAATAATTTATAAAAATAAAAACGCGCTATTGAAAGATAGCGCGTTAATAGTGGCGAAACTAAATTAATTTGCCGAACTGGCGGCAAAATCAGCACGGATAATGTTCAACGCACCGCCGTGTTTGAACCATTCAACTTGTTGTTCGTTGTATGTATGATTTACTTTAAAGCTTTCGGTACTACCATCTTTGTGATGTAAGACGATTGTTAATTGCTTATCTGGTGCAAACTCAGTAAGGCCGTCTATATCAATGGTGTCATCTTCTTGAATTTTATCATAATCGGCTTTATCATTAAAAGTCAATCCAAGCATGCCCTGTTTTTTTAAATTGGTTTCGTGAATACGTGCGAAGCTTTTTACCAACACGGCTCTAACACCCAAGTGGCGTGGCTCCATAGCAGCGTGTTCACGGCTTGAACCCTCTCCATAGTTTTCATCGCCTACTACAACTGTTCCAATACCTGCCGCTTTATAGGCACGTTGCGTGTTTGGAACCGGACCGTATTCACCGGTTAACTGGTTTTTTATGTTATCAGTCTTTTCATTGAAATAATTAACAGCGCCAATCAACATATTGTTGGAAATATTATCAAGGTGTCCGCGGAATTTTAACCAAGGACCTGCCATAGAAATATGATCGGTAGTACATTTGCCTTTTGCCTTAATCAAAAGTTTTAAACCTTTCAAATCTGTGCCTTCCCAAGGAGCAAATGGTGATAATATTTGTAATCTTTTGCTGTCAGGATCTACAAGGATGCCAATATTGCTGCCGTCTTTTGCGGGTGCTTGATAACCTGGATCTTCTACAGCAAATCCATTTTTAGGTAATTCGTCTCCTGTTGGTGGATCTAATTTTACTTTTTCACCATTTTCGTTAATTAAATAATCTGTCAATGGGTTGAAGGTTAAATCACCGGCAATGGCAATAGCCGTAACTAATTCGGGTGATGCTACAAATGCAAACGTATTAGGATTGCCATCTGCGCGTTTTGCAAAGTTTCTATTGAATGAATGTACAATCGTATTTTTTTCTTTCTTTTCTGCACCCACTCTATCCCACATGCCGATACAAGGACCGCAGGCATTGGTCAATACTTTTGCACCAATTTTCTCAAATACATCTAAAAATCCGTCACGATGAACCGTATAACGAATTTGCTCAGAGCCCGGATTGATTAAGAATTCTGATTTGGCTTTCAAGTTTTTTTCAGATACTTGTTTTGCCAAAGAAACGGCACGTGACAGATCCTCATAAGAGGAATTGGTACAAGAGCCAATTAGGCCAACCTCCACTCTTTCTGGCCAACCGTTTTTATCAGCTACTTCTTTCATTTTAGAAATGGGGGTAGCAAGATCAGGCGTGAAAGGTCCATTTAAATGAGGTTCTAATTCAGATAAATTTATCTCAATTACTTCATCAAAATATTGTTCGGGATTAGCGTATACTTCTTGATCTCCTGTAAGGTGTTCTCTAATGCCGTTCGCCAAGTCTGCTATTTCTTCGCGACCTGTTGCGCGTAAATACCTTTCCATAGAATCGTCGTAGCCAAATGTGGAGTTGGTTGCCCCTATCTCAGCTCCCATATTACAAATAGTGCCTTTGCCGGTACAGCTGATGGATTGGGCACCTTCGCCAAAATATTCAACAATAGCTCCGGTTCCTCCTTTTACAGTAAGGATACCGGCTACTTTTAAAATGATGTCTTTTGGAGCAGCCCAGCCATTAAGTTTACCCGTTAATTTAATACCAATTAACTTAGGCCATTTTAATTCCCACGGTAAGCCCGCCATTACATCGCAAGCATCTGCACCGCCTACGCCAATCGCAATCATACCAAGGCCGCCGGCGTTTACCGTGTGCGAGTCAGTGCCAATCATCATTCCACCGGGAAATGCATAGTTTTCTAAAACTACTTGGTGGATAATGCCTGCGCCTGGTTTCCAAAAACCAATACCATATTTATTAGAAACAGAGCCTAAGAAATCAAAAACTTCTTTGCTCTCTTGTTTAGCAAAGGCTAAATCAGTTGCGGCACCTTCTTTCGCAATAATTAAGTGATCACAGTGTACGGTAGAAGGAACAGCCACTTTGGGACGTCCGGCCTGCATAAATTGCAATAAAGCCATTTGGGCCGTGGCATCTTGCATTGCAACGCGGTCAGGGGCAAAATCTACATAATCTGTCGCACGCTTAAATTGTGTAGCGGTTTGGTTACTGTGTAAGTGCGCATAAAGAACTTTTTCAGCAAGGGTTAGAGGTTTTCCTGTAATAGCACGTGCCTTTGCAACCTTCTCTGGAAGTTCGGCATACACTTTCTTAATCATTTCAATATCAAAAGGCATATCATTTAAATTTAAATAGTGAGCTAAAAGTGCTGCGAAGTTACTTAATTATGGATACATTATAAAGAGCTTTTTGTAATAAAATAGATACATCTTATAGATTAATAAATAGGAGAGGGAAACAAAAATTTTCTTCAACTTAGAACAACTTCTCACATTTTTTCTATCTTTACTTACGAAATTTGATAACGATGAACAATTTTAGAAATTTTATAGAATGGCGTGCTTTTGGCGTATGTGCTGCCATCGGTGATAAATTGGGCATTGCGAGTTCTCGCATTCGTTTATGGTTCATTTATATTTCTTTCATAACCATGGGATCGCCATTAATTATATATATGATACTGGCCTTTTGGATGAACATAAAAAGATATGTATTTTTTGCTCGCCGCAATCCTTTGAAGTATTGATAAATAGTAGGTAGTCTGGTCTTGGTTTCATGTTTTAAATTAATTTATTTTAGATGTCGAAAGCAATAAAATTTTTTTCAATGGCAGCCATTGTTGTTGCTATTGTATTTTCTGTTTCCTGTAAAAAGGGAGTTAGTGGCGGTAATTCCTCAGATGATAGTACCACAGGGTCTCCTGCCTTATACGACTCTATGTATTTATATGCCCAACAAATGTATTTATGGGAAAGTCAATTAACTCAGACCATAACTCAATTTAATCCTCAACAATATTTAAATAATAATGATTCATTGGGATTAAGTAATGAGTTGTTTGCAATTGTGAAAAATGTTAAGGATTCGGCAGGGAACTATTATGAATACGTTAGTGGCAGTCAGAATCCTAAATATTCTTATATAATAAATACTTCAAGTGAATTAAATGGGGGAGGCTTGAGTTATGCGAGGAATTCTTCTGAAAGATCTTCGACCACAATTAATGATAGTAAAGGTAACGACTTGGGGCTATTCTTAGCATCAGATTATTCGCCGGTTGATAATCAGACAGAAGAGTGGTTTGTTTGGTATGTGAATACGGGTTCTCCGGCTCAAAGAATTGGACTTAGGAGGGGAGATGTGATTGATAGTCTGAATGGTAAATCTTATGGCTTTTCAACGGCAGATCAAAATGCATTAAATGATATCCTAACGGGCGATACTTTAAGTATTGTAACCAAGAATTTATATACTGGAGTTACCAAAAAGTATCCGACTATAACAAAGGGGTTGTACAATTGGAATCCAATATTAAAAGACACAGTAATTGTTTCCTCGTCATATAAGGTTGGATATTTAGCTTTGCAGGCTTTTACAGATTCTGTAAGTGCTAACACATATTTACTTCAAGCTTTTCATAAATTTGATTCTTCCGGTATTAATAAGTTGATTATAGATTTAAGATATAATCACGGGGGATTTGTGGCAACATCTCATCTTTTAGCGAACCTAATTGCGCCTTCCAAAGATCAGGGAAAAGTATTATATAGAGAGCACTACAATTCAAATTTAAACAGAGACAGGAGCCAATACACTTCCCAATTGACAACGTTATTAAAGGCACAGGAAATATATGGTGATGATGGGGTAACTCCAACAGGCGGAACTTATTATGATTATAGCTTTAAATTAGATGACAATACTTATTTTGTAGATAAAAAAGGAGCCGTTGACGATTTAGGCGATGTCTGCTTCATTGTGAGTGATGAAACGGCTTCTGCCAGTGAATTACTTATTAACTCATTGAAGCCATATTTAAATGTAAGTTTAATAGGTGTATATAATACTCAGGCTGAATACGATGCTAAGACTGTTAGGACCTATGGTAAACCAGTTGGATTTTTCCCAATTCATCTGGGGAAATTCAGTATTTATTCCCCCAACTTCTATACTGAAAATGCCGATGGCTTTAGCAACTATTATGATGGCTTTTTAACTGATGCAAATGGCTTTGATGATGTTACAGCTGATTTTGCATCTTCGACCACTTCCACAAGTGCTTTTGTTGTGGCAATGCAAAAGATTATTCCTAATTATCAACCCCTTACAACCAATTACAGCAATCAACAACAGAGATTAATTAGAATCAATCCAATTCAAACCTTTAACCCTAAAAGGCTTCTAATAGGTAATATTAATCAATCGGGTGGAATAATGATTGGAAGACCAAGAATCAAACATTGAACTAAAGTCTAAATTAATATTTAAAAGAGTCGTAAGGTTTATTCATTAGCATTGGCAGAGTTTTCTAGCTTAAATTTGAAGGATTATAAGTTGCCGACGAGACAAGATCAGCTAGTTCTCCTCGGCGACTTTTTTTATGAAATCATCTAAGCGGTCCTTTTTATCGAATGCTCATTTTTGTTTTGGTCATACACTTACATGAGAAACTACAGAAGCATCCTGTACTGGCATTTAAGCCTAGAATGAAATTGTCCAACAACAAACTATTTGCTTTATTTTCAAAATAGCGTGTAAATCGTTTACTGAAGCGGATCTACGCAAACGGTTGCATCGTATTTTCGCACTTAATTCTTCTTTTAAACTCGCGTCTTTTTTACATTTACAACTATTATGACTCTTAATAGTCATTGTATTTTCTATTCATATTTTATAAAACAAAGAATGACTCGTTTAAAACAAAATTATTTCTTGTCTAAAGGAACGTTATTAGCAATGCTTTTGCTTTGCTTTTTTACAAATGTTCGTGCGCAAAACAATCAGGACAAAGAAGGTATCTCACACAAAATAAAAGGTGTGGAACAGATCAATCCTACCACCGTTCAATTGATCTTTACAGACAATCAACGGTTGAGTATAGATTTTTATGGTGAAAATATTTTTCGCGCATTCGAAGATACTTCCGGTGGTATTATTCGTAAACCGGAATCTAAACCTCCTGCCGATATTTTGGTAAACAACCCGAGAAAAATTGTTGGTTCGCTGAAAGTGAACGATGATGCTGATCGAGTGACGATTGCATCTGGCAGGGTAACTATTGATATAGATAAAAATACTTCTTTATTTAAAGTGATAAATAATGTCACCCAAAAAGTGGTCTTGGAAACCTTAAAGCCTATAGAATTTGGTAAGGGAAAAGTAACTTTAATTTTAAAAGAAAACCCACAAGAATACTATTACGGTGGCGGCGTACAGAACGGACGCTTTTCTCACAGAGGAAAAAGTATTGCTATAGAAAATCAAAACAGCTGGACGGATGGTGGGGTAGCCTCTCCGACACCTTTCTTCTGGTCAACTAATGGCTACGGCATAATGTGGTATACTTTTGAGCAAGGTAAATATGATTTTGGGGCTACGAAAGCCGGTGAAGTAATTCTTTCGCACAATACTGATTATTTCGATGTATTTTTTATGGTAGATACTGCTGCGGCTAATTTGTTGCAGGATTTTTATCAGCTAACTGGAAACCCCGTTTTGCTGCCGAAATTTGCTTTCTATGAAGGGCATTTAAATGCGTATAATCGTGATTATTGGAAACACGATACCACTGGAATTCTTTTTGAGGATGGTATGCATTACAAAGAAAGTCAAAAAGATAATGGGGGTATAAAAGAGTCGTTAAACGGCGAAAAGAATAATTATCAGTTTTCTGCGCGTGCTGTTATTGACAGGTACGCTACCAACGACATGCCGTTGGGTTGGATCTTGCCCAACGATGGATATGGTGCTGGTTACGGGCAGACAAGTACATTAGATAGTAATATTGCCAACCTGAAATCCTTTGGCGATTACGCGAGGAAGCACGGTGTGCAAATTGGTCTTTGGACACAATCTGATCTACATCCTAAGCCGGGTGTGAGCGCTCTTTTGCAAAGGGATATTGTTAAAGAAGTAAGAGATGCGGGTGTGCGTGTATTAAAGACCGACGTTGCTTGGGTCGGGGCAGGCTATTCATTTGGATTGAACGGTGTATCTGATGTTGGTCATATTGTGCCTTATTATGGTAACGATAGCCGGCCGTTTATTATTTCTTTAGATTGATGGGCGGGTACACAAAGATATGCCACCGTATGGTCTGGCTATCAAACACGCGGTGAGTGGGA
>NZ_JBNQGD010000235.1:0-1549 GCF_050436765.1 Arachidicoccus sp.
GTGCGCAAAGCAATTAGAGGCCAAACGTATGCAAACCAAAAAGTCTCGGCCATGCCTTTGTTGAATTTACTGACACGCTTGGTTTCAAAAAGTCGTACAAATCCGATGACCTCAATGGTCCAAAAATTCGAAAATTGTGCGAAAACCGAGCAAAATTTACTGGTAATTTGATCATTTAAGATTGTAAATTATACTTTTGTAGGTCTTGTTTTGTCTAAAGAGTATGCTGACATCGTTGCTGTTCTTGAGCCGCTCGCTGATTTTTGCACGCAAACATCACTTACCAATGCTAAGCTGTCTGATGTTGAGATTGAACAAATTGTCAGCGCAAACAAAAAACTGTTACAAGCCCTTGAAGACACGCGTTGCTTTATTCGTTCAAACAAATGTCATGTAGCGTTAAAGCATCTGGAGACTTTTGTGCGCAAAAATCGATGCCTTAGTAATATGTCCGAAGAAGGTCTTGAGTCGTTGCATTCTAATTTTGGGCAAATAGTCGACAAAATTAAGCGATCGAATCATCTGAAGGTTTTGCTTTATGCTGCAAAGCAATATTCCGTCAAGGTATTTCTTTTTGATCGTAGCGAATATGAAGAACTGTAATTGTTGATGGCGGTTTATAATAAAAGTTGCACTTGTTATTTGTCCTTTTTCAAAATTCATCAACAAAAAATATCGAAAATGTGAAAAAAAATGCAGAAAATAATTACAAAAATGCAAAAAAAAGGTTGTGTTGTCTTAAACCCATTATAACTCTTTCAGATTCTATCCAATTTTTACGTTTATAAGCTCAAAATGACCGGCAAGCAAAAATGCGTGGACTCTCGCCGGGTTTTTTCATTTTTTGATCATACAACAGATATCCATTCATTTTGAGTAAGCACCAAAAATGAGCAATTTGGATTTTGATGGATCTCGGTAAATATCCAAATAAATATAGCCGTGCTTATACTCATTCGACTCGTAATCGCAAGATAAGCAGAGTTTCTTTGACCACTTTTGTATTTAGACGCTGAGATTTCAAAATCCAGGTATTTAAAAAATGCGAAAAAAACAGACTTTTTTATTTTTTGTTTTTCTCAAAAGCAAACAGAAGGATCGCTGTGGGAATATCATCATTAATTTTGTCTCAATTTCAGCTTTCGAATGATATATAATAAGGCAAAAATTGACAGAAAACACAATTTCATGTTGACGTGCACCGTCACTGCTAGCGTCATGACACGGCCACAAATAAAAGCTTGTTTTTATCCGTAACATGGCAATAGAAGTGAAAATGTTTGAAATTTTAACATACCACGTAATCGGAGGACCCGGATTGTGAGCGTGTCCGTGACCATTGCGACGAGCTTGAATCTGCATTTGACGATAAGCCGCCCGTGCAAACATACCGAGAGCTTTCATTTTCGGATGAATCAACTCTGAAATTAAATAGAATTAAATTGGATGCACAAAATGTACGAATATCAAACACGCAAACAAGCGAAACAGCCTATCAACGGGGAACGGCAAGCAAGAGACGAAAAAGACCGAACTAGACGAGTGAGCG
>NZ_JBNQGD010000236.1:0-2934 GCF_050436765.1 Arachidicoccus sp.
CAAAACTAATTCCTCTTCTTGTCTCACACTATACGTGCTTGGTCGTATGCTTACATACTAACGACTAAAACGGAATTTAAAAAAAATCTTAAATATTTCTTAATTGTCTTTAGTACATTTTTAAGAAAAAAATGTCTTATCTCCTAAGGAGACGGAATATCAGAAATAATTGCCAATTAAATCAAAGTATAGATTCTTGAAGGATGTTTAAAGCTTAAACCCAAAGTCCTAAACGTAGAAATATGAAAATCGGAAGAATTCATAAATAATTTAATGATGAGACTTTAAAGTTTACAATAGTAAACAAGAGGTTTAAATAAGATGAAATATGCTCGTAATACTATATTAAATAATATAGACGGAAAAATAAAAAACCATAATATGAAAATTTTTAAAAAAAATATTGCTGAAATATTCTGGCGATTTGTCAGATTAAAGAGTATTATTATTTACTTCGGGCTACTCTTTGTTGTTTTACTTGTAATATCGGTTACAGGATGTCAGAAGAGTTTTGAAAAATATTATCATGATACCGGATCAGCTTCGGTTTACTTATATGATAAACTTAAACAGGATACCAACTTTACCATCTTCGCTGAAGGATTGGATAGAGTCGGTCTTGCGAAATACATTAATAATGGAGGGCTATATACTGTTTTTGCACCCACAAATAATGCTTTCAAAAAGTATTTTGCTGATAAAGGCTATACTTCAATCGAGAATGTTCCGCTCGACACTTTATTTAAAGTACTTAACTTTCACGTTACCAATAACCTTTGGTATTATTATACGCTTCAACAACGTTATGTTCAGTATCATCAGACTTTATTCCTGACAAGAGGTAACAAATTTTTAAATATAGATGTTACTTCTCCCGATACCTTAAAAGTAAATGGTATTCCCGTTATCAAGAGCTTAAGAGACATCAGTGCTGATAATGCAGTTATTCAAGGTATCGGAACGGTACTGGAGCCGATGGACAATTTAGAAGTTTTGTTAAGTTCCGATCCCTATTTTTCTCAAAGTACCTTTTACAAACTAATGCAGGTATTGAAAGACAGTTCCTTTGATAGGTTTAATAGTTACGATAAAAATGGAGATGGAAAGATGGACTCTGCATTTTATAAAACCTATGATTACTTAAGTAGTGTTTATACATCTATAGAATTCAGGCAAAGTACGGCGTCGGATGAACAAGGGGGATTTCCTGTATTTAGTACCATACTTATGCCGGATAATGATGTCATGAATCAAATAATAGCCCCGGCAATTGCAAAGATTAGCAATGATGTGCCAGATAAAATTGCAGCACTGTCGAAAACTTATGTATCTGCTGTACTCCAATCTTACTTCTTATATGACACAGCAAAGAAATTTACTGTGAATGATTTTTTGAGTCTCCCAGCCAATAATTATTTCTATGCAACGAATGGTCAAAAAATACCCTACCTGAATGCTAGTAATTTTGAACGCACTGATGTACTCGCCAGTAATGGAATTGTTCAATTAATTGATACTGCCTTTGTTGCTTCTGATCTTCTGCAAAGTGCTTTAGGCCAAGCTTCTATGGATCCGGATTTAAGTATTTTTATGGAGGCGATTCAAAAAGCAGGTCTCATGGGGGGGTGGGGAAGTCTTTCCAAAGTAGTAACGTTTATGGCTCCCACGAACGAGGCATTTGAGGCTGCTGGACTGGACATAGTGAATATGTCGTACAATGGCGTAGCATTGAGTACGAACCAGCTTGCCAATATTATGCGCAATCATTTTATAGACCAAAATTTATCCACTCCTAGTGCACTAACCGGTAATTTTTCAACTGATTTCAATGCATCCAATTCATTAAGTTTTTCAAATGGAGGCGCAACATTAACGCAACTATACAGCGGTTCTCCAGTGAATGTTGCGGCAAACGTAGAATTGCCAAGTTTAAGCCACGGATCATCAAACAGTGGATATTTATATAAAATAGATAAATTACTTGTACCAACTGGCTATTAGTGCCGCCAAATAGAATATTGCCACTAAAATATAACCCTCTAAAACTGGAGGATCAAAGAAACTATATTATAACATATGGAAAAATTGAAATTAATAACGAAAATTCGCTTTACCTTATTTGTTACTTTAGCGCTATTTGCATTCAACGCAAATAGTCAGTCTCAATCAATTAAGATCCAAGGGAAAGTAGTGGAGAAGTCCACAGGCAAACCCATTGTATATGCCACTGTAATTGAAGTCAATTCAAATGACCGTCAATTAAACGGAGTAACTACAAATGAGAACGGTGAATATTCTATTCAAGTATCAAGTAGTAAAAATAAATTACGGTTTTCTTTTATTGGATTTGAATCTACTACGGAAGCTATTGGAGATAATAGAACAATAAATGCAGCTTTGATCGTGGATAAAAGCAATCAGGATAGTAGTGCAGTTGTTGTATATGGAAATAAACAAGGAGAGGTCTCCACAGGTTTTCTCAAATCTTCTAAACGAGATTTAATTGGTTCTGTGAGCTCGGTTACATCAAAGCAAATTGCGGAAGAGCCTGTAACTTCCATAGATCAAATGATTCAAGGTAGAGCCGCTGGCGTTCAGGTAGTTACTAATTCTGGCGACCCGGGATCAGGAGTTGAAATTCGTATACGTGGTGCCGGTTCAATTTCCTCTGGTAATGAACCACTGTATATTGTTGATGGAATTCCTATTATTTCAACGCCATACGACAATACAAGTTCTACCTCCAGTAGTGTGGCACGAATAAATCCTATTGCGGATATTAACCCAGATGATATTGAAAGAATTGATATCTTGAAAGATGCTAATGCTGCTGCAATTTACGGTGCTCGAGCCGCAAATGGTGTAATTATTATTACCACGAAAAGAGGTAAAAAGGGAGTTACAAGTATCACTTTAAATTCTCAATTAGGTTTA
>NZ_JBNQGD010000237.1:0-15929 GCF_050436765.1 Arachidicoccus sp.
ATATTCCGCCGGATTGAAAAGATAGCTCCCGGAAAATTGATAGATGAAAACAAACCAAAACAAAAATTGACGATAATAATTATTCCACACTTTGGCCTGTCTAAACAAAAAGATTATGAGTGACAAACGTGCAACTATACCCGTAATGCCATATACACAAAGAGTTTCTGCAACTGCATTCGGAATACGAATGGTGGTCGGTATTTTAGAATATGAGTAATAATAATCAACAAAATCTCTTCCTATATATTTTAATTGCCCAAGCCCGCAACCGAATACCAATGATTTCATCTTAGCAACATTCCAGGCAATGTGAAAAGCCTCATAAGTGCGGCCGCGTGCAGAAGTATCTTCACCATTATAAATATTTCGCAATCTCTCAAATAAAGGATTGTGTGAATAGAAGGCATATAGGCTTAGCATTGCGACAACGAATAGAATAATGCCCAATGAGAGGATATTGTAGTTTACTTTATTTCTCAACTCATTCCAATTCATTGTCATAATTATCATTAAACTGATAATTATGGTAGCTATAACACCAAGTGAAAAACTTAGAACCAATGAAACGCAAAGCGAAATGAACAGAATATTATAATGGCTTCGTAGCAATATTTTTTTTAGGAGGTAATAGCCAACAATCGGCGTGATAATGAAGGAATAATAAGAAGCTTCAAATGTGAACATTTTTAAGCGAGGCGTTAAAGGAACGTTGGGACTTATTGAAATTAAATACCACATCTCTGAACGGACAGCAAAAATCGGTAGAATGACAAGTGCGATAATTAAAAAGACGATATTGAGGCTCGCAACTGTTTTAAAGATACTGCTCAATTCGCTATGGTTCTTCAAATAAATATACGCGGCAATGACAAATGCGGCCAACGCCTGCAGTAAAAGAAATGAAGTGAGATAATTGTATAAATGTTCTACACTCCAAATTTGCAGCAATGCGAATATCATCGTCACAATAAAAAAATATAAACAATATTTTAGGCCGTTTTCCCTTATTATATAGACAAAAAAGAATGGTGAAAGCAAGGTGGTATAATACAAGCCCTGCGGCAATAATACACTGTTAAAGAACAGATATATAATCGCAATGGACAATATCATTTTATTTGAAATTTGCATTCTTAGGAGTTGACCAGCATTATAAATTTTTCTCTATGCCCATGCACATTTGTGAAATACAAAGTAGCAATCGCCAAAATGATACAAAAGCCTTTAACTAGCCCATTTTCGCAAACGATAAATGTTCCTATTAATATTGAAGGAAATATTTGCACTGCGCACGATATAGGATCATAACTACCTGACAAAATCTTTGAAAGTATCATTCGTAATACATACATACTTATCGCACAAGCAGCTATCAGGCCATATAAGACCGAAATTGTTGAGTGGAAAACATGTATTGAAATAAACATACAACACAATGTGAGTGCGGAAAAAAAGATTGTATAATAAAGGTAAATGCGTTCATGTCCCACAGCGTTGAAATAGTATGTGGGTACAATATTCAGAACAAAAAACAATTCAAATACTATAAAATATTTCGTATAATTTTTCACTTCGTGAGCGGTTTGCGCACCAAGTATTATTTTGAAGATATATGGATAGACTAGATATAAAATAATCAATAGAAGCACAGAAATGCCTGTTACTACGTTCCGTGCTGCTAAATAGAGTTCATTACTATTTTTTCTTTGGGCATACAGCTTTGTAAATTTCGGAGAGAGCCATGGCATTATCGCATTAAAGCACATATGCAGGTGATTGAACATCGTAGCTATTAACGCATAATAGCTTAAAGCAATGAGCCCAAAATAACTCACAATTAAATACCGATCTGACTGAAATGTAATGATGATGGCGAGAGATTGCAGCCATGTAATGAGTGCGAAGGAAGCTTCATGTTTTGGAATTTTAAGATTGAAGGAGAATTGATAACCTCTCAAATTTCTATACATCAAAACAAACCCCAAAATCGCAAAAAAAATGTTTACGATGATCATTATAACCAATATCCAGATAATATTAATAGAAAGAAAATAAAGTAAAAAAAGGTTCAAAGTCAAAGTGCATAGACGATTACCACTTCCGAGCATAGCAGCGATGTTATATTTTTCTAATGCTTTGAAATAATTGGTAAATATCTGTTCGAAGAATTTTATTCCGACGATGAACCCGGCAAGAATAAAACATTTAGCGCACAGCAATCTGAGATTGGTAGTGATATGGAAAAGATTTCTGTAAGCAACAAAGCAAAATCCGGTAAATCCAATAACACAGCAGAATGTAAATAACAAAATTGTCATACTGAGTGCATTATTAACGACTCTTATTTGCTCTCGATGTTTTTTCTGGGCAGCATACAGTGCGATATTTTTGAGCACTGTACTTCCTATGCCAAAGTTGAACAATTGCAGGGAGACAACAATTGTATTGATCAACATCCAAATGCCAAATTGGGATTGTCCGAGATGACGAATAAAAAATGATGTACTTACAAAGAATAACAACGGATATAAAAAGATATCCGCCAGGTTGCAAAGGGTATTATCGATGTTTTTATTACGCGCCATTTTTGTTTGAAAATAGATTCGAAATAAAAATAATTAATATACTTATGATGATAAACGCTGCGACGCATACTGATACAATTTTGTATACAGATAAATAAGCGGATCTTTTGCCGACAAGAAAAGGGTCTTGCATTTTTACTACCCTTTGATCATTAAGAAACGATTGCATATCGACAATTTCTTGTGTAATCTTTTCCCCTTTATCAAATATTAAGGTAGGATTGAATTGATTTGTATTTGCTGAAACTATTGATGAGCTCGACTTGTTGAGACTTTTTGTATATGCCTGTGCCAAAGAGTCGAGCATTTGTAATTCCTTTTTTCTATAGGCAATTCCCGCTTTAAATTCGTTAGCTCTGCGGTGTAAGATTTGCTGAACGGAAATATTTTTATTCAAAAAACCTTCCAACGCCGTACCCAAACTGTCAAAAACTTTCGCGTCCGATGCTATTACGGAAATATAAAATGTCTTTTCCTTATTTTCCGACATGTCATCAGATAACGGGCTACCATAAATATTTGTAGCTTCTATTTTTTGAAAAGATTTTATTTCGCTCAACGACAGTCCGGTTATCTCCTTAAGTTGTTCATAGGAATGCGAATAGACCAAGTCATTGGCGTGGTCAATCATTTCCCCAAACAATTTTCGAGTCAGGTCATTGTAAGTAAAGGAAGCTGTTGCCTCATATTTTTTTATTGGATTAAAGATGAAATAACCGCCAATGGCGACTATAATGAATGTTGCAATAAATATGGCAACCTTATATTTTTTTATTCCTCTGAAATATAAAATGCATAGGTGTTTCAGAAAAGAAAAAAAGCCTTTTAGCTGCCGGTTAAATTCTTCTATGGTCAATTCATCATGTGGGTCGTCGGAGTGCTCCATATTTTGGGTATAATAATATTCTATTTTTTCTTTTGAAGTGTGATTAAATAGTGATCACAACAACGATTGAAAGGAAAATAATTGCTCAATTGTTTTTCTATATGTTGCAAAAAACTGTATGTGCGCGGATACCTTTCTACGAATCCCTGATAGAATTCTGGCGGAACCGCAAAGTATATCCCTTTTAAAGTGAGTACGTCAAAGTCTTTTTTTAATCGCCGGATGATATAGGATGGGCTGTAATAATATATGGAGAAATGCACTCCCTCGATGTGTGCTTTTGTGTGCTTTCCAAATCTCCTGAAAGCGGTTTTTAAATCTCCTTTTAAAATCAGCAGTAATTCCCAAGGTGAAACCATGGGCATGATAACCAAAGTCGTTTTGCCGTTTTCCTTTAATAATCTTTTCAGTTGTGTCAATACTTCGCCCAAATCTTTTGTACAATTCAACCCTCCAAAGTTAGAGATGATATAATTGAACTTTCTATCGCCCAGTTTATACAATTCATTAAAAGAGCAAAGCTGTGTTTGAATATTATTTTCTAACTCACGGTTTCTAATTTTTGAATTTAATACGTCAATCATTCCAGACGAATTGTCTGTAGAAAGTAGTGTGAATCCTTTCCTCGCTAAATAAATGCTATCGATGCCGGTGCCGCAATTCAATTCCAGAAATTGATAGTCAGGAAGTGATTGGCTGATGATTTCTTTTCGGTAAATATCACGTAAATGCCCGGTCAGTTTATTTTCCTCGTTCAGCTTATCAAACACAAAAGATTGTGAAGAAAATGCTTTGCTTATTAGTTGATCATTGTTCATCAGGTAAATCAATTTAATTCTATGTAAGGATTAGCGTTATTGACCACTTCTTTTGCTATCCGCAGTGTATAAAAGCGTAATTCTCTCTTAAATTTGCGCTTGAGAAATGAATACTTCATTATCCCAACTATTTTACGTACAGAGAAGCCACCTTTCGCTTTCAGTTTTTGCAACCGAAAA
Source organism: Arachidicoccus sp. (assembly GCF_050436765.1). NCBI lineage: Bacteria > Pseudomonadati > Bacteroidota > Chitinophagia > Chitinophagales > Chitinophagaceae > Arachidicoccus > Arachidicoccus sp. The sequence continues at coordinate 4,473 of NZ_JBNQGD010000237.1, forward strand.
GTATAATGCGTATATCGATGCAGTTTTTTGTAAAAAGAGCTATCATACGTATTGGAATACAGCAGCGCTAGATCGTCTGAGTCAGTCCAGTTTTTTTTCATTACCATGTCTTGTTGTACTTTATCGTAAAATTTGGTTCCCGGCAACGGATAAGAAACTGATATACCAATATCGTCGGGCATTGTTTCTTGGATTAAACAAATAGTTTTATTAATGTCTTCGATTGTTTCATTTAAATATCCATACTGAATAAAGAATGCTGCACGTATATTGTATTGTTTCAACAATATTCTTGCATTTTTAATTTCTTCAATAGTAGTGCCCTTATCCATTGCATCCAGAATTCTTTGAGAACCACTTTCCGCTCCCATCCAAACTTCTTTGCAGCCTGCAGCTGCAAGATCTGCGACATATTGTTCTTGTACCAGTAGGTCCGCTCTTGACTGAATTTTAAAACTGGTCTTTGCATTTGAAGCATTGATAAATTCAGAAAATTCCTTCACCCAACTACGTTTCAACCCGAAGATGTCGTCGCAGAACCAAATATGGTCCATATTATACATTTGCTTCAATAATATGACTTCTTCCACCACCTTTTCGGGGCTTCGCATATTATAGCTGTTTCCGTATATAGGCTTCGCACACCAATTGCACTTGTAAGGACAGCCTCGCGTCGTGGCAATATTGATAGAAAAATATCCGTGATTCTTCAACCAAACTTCTCTGTACGGATCAATATCTATCAAATCCCAAGCAGGTAAAGGCAGCTCATCTAAATGCCTTGAGATAGCCCTCGGCTTATTTTTTTCAATAATATTGTCATCCGATTTGTAAATTAATCCCTTAATTTTTTTAATTGAATCTTCGCATTTATGTATTGATTGTATTGTTTCTAACAACGCATATTCTGCTTCACCTCTGATTACGAAGTCTGCGCTATTATTTAAGTATTTCTCATAATTATCTGCTGCGTCTGAGCTTGTAACAATGACTTTGCAACCGTATGCCTTTGCATATTGTTGCATTAAGAAGGCTGCGTCACGCATATTACTAAGACACATCTTTGTTAAATAATTGAATCCGTCGTCATAAATAACAAATACATCTGGTTGATATGATTTCAGTGTTGTTATAATCTCTTCCGGAGCTCTTGCAAACATCGTATCAAATAGCTTTACATCATAGCTATTCTCCCTCAATAAAGCGGCGGCAAGTATGGTTCCTAATGGAGGATACGGCTGCGCCTGTGACATCTGTTTCGGATCGAACCGCATAAAGTAGGAATGACTAAATAAGATTTTCAACTTTCTTTCTTTTGTAATTGCTCAAGAATTTTTTTCTGATAATTCTTAGGATGATTCTTGGACACATAAAGTGTTGTTTTCATTGCTAAGTCGTAATCCTCCATAGGATATCCACGCTTAGTCCATTTAGTCCTCCATTTGGAATCAGTAAGCTTCATGAGGAAAATATTCAACGGTTTCCAGAATTGATTACTTTTATTCAATTTCATCAGGTTGTATTGCACAGCGCCTTCGAAATCTAGACCGAGATGCGTTATGTTGGGAAGATTTAATTGATTTCTTAATAAAAATGTTCTGTATAAATCATTATTATAAACAGGTATAAGCGTGCTTAATTCTATCCGTGTAAATATATTCTTTTCGGCTATCTTCAAATGATGTTCATCTATAAAATAGTTCATACACAAAGAATGCTGCCTCCCAATAATAAAACTGATTTTTTTTAAAATATGCAGAACGGTCCTGCATATCCAGAGTGTATTGTTTGCCGTAATAATGAAAAAGTCATAATCGGTTTTTTCATCTGCATAATTTTTAGATAAAGAACCGGAGATGCCTACAAATCTTACAAAAGGAAATAAAGCAATAAAATGCCCAACCCTTTTTGCTTTAGGAATCACCTTTTCGGCTAATTTCTCTCCTTGAATGCGTTTTTTAATGTTTTCATTTGTATCGGAATTCAATAAATAATATTCCCCAATACACCGAATTATCCCATTAGCCATCATTTTTTCCAATATGTCTTTAATCGCTTCTATACTTATGGCATCGGGTGATAATTTATATAATTCGTCAATTTTAACCGGGTGTCTAAAGAAACTAAAATACCTAAGTAATTCAAGTACTTCTGCTGCATTGGCGGAGTAGTTGTCAATTTTTGAAATCCCGTAAAAAGGAACTGTTGCCTGAGAATTATCCATAGAAAATTTTTTACGCAGAATGAAAAAATGTCTATATTATATAAAACAACAGAACGGTAATTTAGGTTGCCTTTCGATATAAACTTTTCAGATGTTTTCTCGCTATAATGCCGGCGGTAAATATTCGTACTTTTTAATTAATTGTTTTAAAGGGGGTCTTGTAAAGAACAGTTATGTTGTTATTGACTTTTAATATTCCAAGCATTGCAGTTGGGGGTTGAATATTATAATCACTTAGTCTTACCGGTAGAGTTCCTTCCAATATAAATATATCGTGATTAGTTTCATAAATTCTCCCTGAAATCTTTACCTGCTTTGTTACACCAGCGATTGTAAGTCTACCTAAGGTGTTTATAATCGTTCCCCTGGCATTAAATTCGATCATTTTCAAAGGCAGCTCAAGAGAAAAAGTGATAGATGGATAATAGTCGGCTTTTAAAGCATTATACGTTTTGGTTACCATCATTTTGCCCGCCGGACTTTTGATGGAATGTACATCCATAATCATATATAGTGAATCGACGTCTATACTTCCGTCCTTATTTTTCGTTACGATGCTTTTGCCTGTAACTTTGCTCACGGTTTCGCTCCAATCGTGCAAATTGGAGCTCCCATCGATTGTTATTATATAGTTATTGGCGATTGCATAGCGCTCTTTTTCTTGTGCGTTAACTTGATTGCGAAAAATTGCAGAAGATATGAAAATGAAAAAAATGATAAATAAAATTTTCATAAAGAGTGTACATTTTTTGTTGTATAAACCACGACACCGTTTATAAGCATCCTATAAGACGATTTGATTATCAGCAGTCGTTCATCAGGCGGATATTGGAAATGAATGATTTTTTTCGCAGAGTTTTTGGGGACATCTTTTAAAGGGCATAGTGTACTTTACTCCTAATCCTTTAAAAAAAGATCATCAAAAAGCTTGATTACGTTTCATTTATTTGATGCCTTCGTTTTTCTTTTTATCCTTTTTCTCCCAACCAAAAGCTCTAGAAATGTTGAAGCCAAAATAAATATTGCTTTTGCGCCATGTTCCCGTATTCTGCGTGAGATAATACGGGCCAACCATTCCCTGAGAATTGCTGAAAACAAACTGAAATACATGTCCGCCGGTTTCAATATCTAATCCTAAACCTAATGACGAGTGCACTCCTTCTGATGGCAAAGAATTGATTGGTAGGTAATTATACTCAGCGATAATACTCATTCTTTTCGTAATCTTCATACGTCCTCCGACGCTTACAAGAAAGATATCGTTTTTATCTTCCGCTGTCGGGACAAGGTTGAAATGTACCCAGGAAGGTACTACTTCTAAAGACAAGGCTTCCGTGAATTTTCGTGCTATTAATAATTGTGAAGTGTAGGATGTTCTATACTTGAAATTCATATAAGGCTGGTCTGTTGTCGCCTTCAAGGTTTGGGTTGTTGCAAGTTCATACAAACTTATTGCAAATGGCATCTTATTTTTCGTCTGATAAAATAATTTGTATTTTAATGATGCATCAAATACTTTATCAAATGAACTTCTCCCAATGCCTACGGCAAGTCTGTCCGACAAACCATAATCTAAACCGAAACGAATGGTTGCATTGTCTAAACCGAATAATTGATAAGGACCATCGTTTAATTGCCCAAAACGGTGCAAGATGATAAATTGAAGATTGTTTTTTCCGGGTTGTTCTACTGTTACTAAATTAACGAATTGAGTTGCTTTAAAAATAGACCGAACCTTATTGTCTACATTTTGCTGCTGAAAGATAGAATCATTTAAGAGGTTCATCAAATTATTCGTACTATCTTGAGCAAATAGGCCATTTGTTGTCACAATCAGCGACAGAGCAAACATAATTATTTTTCTATTCATAGGAATCATTTATTCATGGGATTGCAATCAATGTTTACTAATACGGAGATCGTTTTCGAAATGTTATTTCGAAGGACCGAAGGTATTTTGATGTTATAGTCTTCAAAAGGTATTTTAAAATTGCAGGCTGCTTTCAACTTTCCCGCTGAAATTTCTATGTCGGCCTCTGTGTATAAGGGCTTTGTAATCCCATTCATGGATAGCTGTCCTGAAATACGTACATGATATTTCCCCGGCTTTGATAAATCAATATTATCTGTAATCTTGCCTATAAAATTGGCCTTAGGATATTTGTCACTTTCAATTACTTCTTCATTGAAATGATCTTGCATTAATTGTTTGTCGAATAAAAATCCTTTTATCAAAAGGTTCAGGGCAATTTGTTTGGTTGCCTCATCAATGACTGCGAGAACTTGTTTGTTTTCTGCGTGAATTGTTTCTATGGGCGTCTTAGAAGTAAAACTGATTTCCCCGTTTTTCGTGAAATATTTTTGTGCGCTTAACGAATGGCTTATTGCAATGACAAATAAGCATAATATCCATTTTTTCATTTATGTAGAATTTGTTGTAATGGAGAAATTGTATCAATTATTTAGACTTCCATTATTAATCCAATCTTTAATCTTATTAATCTCGCAATCCGAAAGCTGGGGAAGATTAAGTGGCATAGGAGTTACATTTCCCGTATGTTGAATTGCATTAAGTAAATTGCCATTATTTATCTCAGATTTTAATGTATTAAAATCTTGATAGTTTAGCCCCGATCCAGATGTCTGATAGGTTTGCGCACTGTGGCAACTATAGCATTGCGAAGTAAGAATGGGCAAAATATCCGATTGATATTTCATGTTTATGGTATCGCAGTTGGAACCTGTAATACCGGCTTTTTGTTTGAGTGCAGCCTCATTGGCTTTGGAACAACTGTTTAAGACTGCACCCATTACAATCACCAAAAACAAAACAATACTTATAGCAAAAAATTTATTCATGATCATGTCAAAATATTTTTCATTTAGAAATAAAGAAATCTATTAATCTTACATCTTATAAAAACTTTTGTCCCCGTCTTTTGCTTTTGTTCAGTCTCATAGCAAAACCGTCATTTTTTTGCACTGTATGACTGACTAAAATGGGCAACTTTTTTAAATGTTTTGAGCAGCAATATTTAAGACATTTAATAGATATAGAAAACAAATGCATTCTCAATTCATTGTTACTATTAGTTATTAAAACAACCTGGTGGAGGAAATGGTTGCCTTGGTAGAAAACAAATTCTAAGGCTTTGTATAATTTAATTTGCTTGAATGGATACAGTCATTAAAAAAAACAGCAAAATAGTTATATGGAGATAGTCTTCAAAGTATTTTAATCGTTTCAACACGCGTTTCACTGTCAAAATATTGATGTAATATTTGTTGTTTCGTCAAGAGTTACTTTTGTCTTTTAAATTTGAGATAACTTTCTTTCACCATAGACGAGAAGAACGGAGACTGAAAAAACGATGGCATTCGTTTAGATATTTATGGAGGCCAGTATGTATGATTGACGATTTATCCTAATGGTCATTTAGATAAGGCGATAAAAATAGTCGCAAAATATTACTACCTGCACTTGATACATTTAAAAATCGGACTAAAAACATTTGAGATGCAACTGGATTCCTCTTAATTCAACAGCTGAATGTGGGTAATCAAAATCGTATTTATTTTACAATAACGGCATCCACCAGATTTACATCCATTAAGAAACCAATGCATCTACCTTTTATTTTTATTGTCTGCCCCTTAATGGCAGAATTATCCACGTTGCGCATTGCGCAATTTATTCCCCCCAGTGCGTCATTGCCTGCTTGAAGTTCAATAGTCGTTTGAGTTTTATCTTGTTGTACAGAAGCAATACTACCGCTTACTTCGACAATTTTATTTAAATATAATTTATTGGCATTGTTTTCATTCGTACTGAAAGCGGAATATAATTCTTCCGATGTAATTTTCGCATCTGCTTTTATAGAACTAAGCATGGGTCTTGTTTTGTGGTAGGCTATCCAGCCCCAAGTAGCACCGATCATTCCGAGCAGAAAAATGATTATCACGACGGTTAAAAATGCTCTTTTTCGTTTCATAAAATAGATGTTTTGTTATCTGATTTCTATTAACTACTAATCCGCTGTATGGCAAATATTTAATTTGTTTAATTAAAAACTTTGCTTAATTGATATTTGTGCCCCCACACTTCCAAGGCTTAAGTTTCCATATCCTATATTTCCTAAAGGAATTTTTACATATGGTGCCACCTCTAATGCCATCTTATTAAAATGATATTCATATCCCAAAGAAACGTTGGTAACTGCATATACATTTTTGCCTTGACCGGTTACATCTTTATTAATTTGTGCGGAGCTCCCATCACTTTTTGCGTACGCATAATTATAGCTCTGATCGACCATCCAGGTAGCAGACACACCCGTACTCACAAAGGCACTATTCTTCTTACTTTGAACGATATCATAACGAACATTTACTGGAACATCCACCATTGTGCATGAACCAGTAATATTGGACACTTCGGATGAAATATCTTTGCCGTCGGGGTGAAAGTTATTATTATCGACAGCATAATTCATAGATTCTCTTACTATGCCTGTTTGAAGAGAAAATCTGGATTTATTAATACGTCTTTGTAAAATCACACCGGTATTTAGACCTGGACTCTGAGAAACATTTCCTTTTATAATGCTTAAATTCGAGCCGCCGACTACGCCTACTTGCCAGTTAGTGTTATTATTCCTATTCTTATTATCATCATCATTCATTGCAAATTCACGATTATCCTTAAGTGGGGCTATGGGTTTGTTAGATAAATAAGGAAGAATTATTGCTTTTTTCGAGCTGTCTGCAGTTCTGTTTATATCGTTTTTTGCATATTTTTTTTGATCTTCCGGCCTATTGGCCTTATTGGAATCCTTCGGATCCAAAATGCCGAGTGGATTTAAGAAATTGGGCGCCAGATCATTCTTAAATTCAGGACTAGTATTAATGGCGGTTTTATTTATTTCTTTATCTGCATCATTAGAACTCAGATTGTTTGCATTTTCATTTGGGTAAATAATTATTCCCTTTTCCTTCAAGGCCAAGCCAGAAGCAGAATTTGAGCTATCCTCCATTTGAGAAAATTCGTTTTGACGACTATTGTTTTGGAGATTTGAATCATTCTTATTTTGCTCATTCTTTGTTGACACAACAATCTGATTCTTAAGAATATTACTTTTATTTCCAAATTTTTCCAACCCCAACCAAATGCAAACAAAAGCGATTATGGCAAACATTGATAGGAGTTGCCATGAACGTGTTGCACGGCTTGGGAATAATTTTCCAATATATTGAAAACGGTTCTTTTTTCTGTCCTTTCGGGGCGAAAGCTTATGATCGAAAAAGTTATCCCATGCTTCTTCGGGTGCGTGAGGAGGAGTGAAATTCTCCATGGATTCCCGGAAAAGTTTGTCCAACTCTTCATCGTTCATGTCTTTAAATTTTTTCGGCATGATTTTTCTCTAACATTTTGCGCAAATTTTTTCTTGCCTTAAGTAAATTTGACTTGGACGTGCCTATAGAAATTCCTAATATTCGGGATATTTCTTCATGTGTATACCCATCCAATGCATATAAACTAAAAGTATTTCTATATGCAGGGCTTAATTTTCGAATTAGATTTATTAATTCATCGTAAGCCATTTTGTCCTCGCTGACTCTTCCATTATCAGAAGAGATATTATTCATCTTTTCGTCCGTCACAGTCCAAGATATCTTTCTTGCTAATGCTTTGGAATGATTGATTCCTGTATTTACCATAATGGTTTTGAACCAACTCATGAAAACCTTTTGTAATATATTTTCATCCTCCGGCTCTATAAATCTTGATATCGATCTAAAAATCTTGACAAATCCATCATTCATTATTTCAATAGTATCTTCATTATTCGCCGAATAGCGCATACATATGGATACCGCATAACCATAATATTTTTCATACAAAACTTTCTGCCAGGCAGGACTATCTTGCTTGCAACCGCTCAGAATGAGTGATAATTGATATTCCATCTTGAATATTATACCTAAATCTCTGTTTTGTGATAAAATAACACATATACTACAACTTATATACAATAGATCAGGGAAAAAGGTTGCTACAAATAAAAATAATTTTATACTTTTTTTTATTTATTAGCTGGCCCAACAAATCTTTTTCCAATATACAATCTAAAACATTGGTTTTAAATGTAATATTAATTATTTATTGCAGTGTTTTCTCAATTTCTTGCAAAGTATCTTTATCAAAATGTAAATTATTCAAACATTTCAGTGAATCTAGTAACTGCGCTGAACTACTAGCTCCTACTAACACGGAGGTTATTCTTGAATCCTTCAAAATCCAACTTAATGCCATTTGTGCCAAGGATTGTTCACGATTTTCAGCAATAGCATTTAGTTTCCTTAACTGCGTTACACGACCTTCGGTAATGGCATCTTTTTTTAGAAAGCCATGCTCTTTTGCTGCACGCGAATCTTCGGGAATACCATGTAGATATTTATTAGTCAAAAGCCCCTGAGCTAAAGGAGAAAAAGGAATACATCCAACGCCTTCCGTTTCCAACATATCCAACAAGCCGTCTTCTACCCATCTTTCGTACATCGAATATTTGGGTTGATGAATAAGACATGGTGTACCTAACTCTTTCAAAATTTTAAATGCCTCGGCCGCTTCTTTTGGTTTGTAATTAGAAATACCCACGTACAAAGCTTTCCCTTGGCGCACGATTAGGTCAAGCGCAGACATTGTTTCGTACAGGGGTGTTTGCGGATCAGGGCGATGGTGATAAAAGATATCTACATACTCCAATCCCATTCTTCGCAGGCTTTGATCTAGGCTGGCGACCAGATATTTTTTTGAGCCCCAATCACCATAAGGGCCGTCCCACATTGTATAACCAGCTTTGGAGGAAATAATCATTTCATCGCGATGTTGAGCAAAATCGTGATGCAGAAGTTTGCCAAAGTTCTCTTCGGCACTACCAGGCGGCGGTCCGTAATTATTTGCCAAATCAAAATGTGTAATACCATTGTCAAATGCTGTATGTAGCGTCTTCCTAAAATTTTCATACACATCTACTAAACCGAAATTGTGCCAAAGGCCTAAAGAAACTGCCGGCAGTTTCAAGCCCGACCTCCCGCAGCGACGGTACTGCATAGTGGTATATTTATCCATATTATTTTTATTTTGTTTAAGCGAATCTATTATTGCTAACTACCTATACCTAACTTATTATTTATTCCATCATCGATATTTACGCTACGCCATCATTGTTCTGTCCCTCTGCCCTGGCAATGCCTTGGATTTATAATTCATGTTTTAAAATTTATTAAGTGTGTACCTCCTCAACAATTGGTTGTGAAATTACATTATTAATTGCTTCTTAGATTTAATATTAGTTTGAAATTTATTTATAAAGATGATTTTACGGGTCAACTATATTCCTGCATCTTCTTTCAAGAAGCCTGAAAATATTATTGTGTTCAACTAGAAAGTCCTTAACTTAGTTGCCAATATCTTGTGGACGCAAAGAACTTTAAAAACTATTTATACTAAACTTTAGTAATGAAATCGAAACATCTTCTATTTTGTGGATTGGCATTTTTTGTTCTTCAAACTGCAGCAGCTCAATCAGATTATGTTGCTCCAACACTGCCATCTATTCCAAACAAAATATTTAACATAAAATCGTTTGGCGCTGTTAGCGATAATCAAACTGATAATACGCTTGCTATCCAGCAGGCTATAGATGCAGCCGAGAAAGCAGGTGGTGGAAAGGTAGAGATACCCGAAGGGACTTATTTATGCGGGCCCTTGCAATTCGATAATAATCTGGATTTACAAATAGATGCGGCGGCTATTCTTCGTTTTTTGCCTATAAACAGATATCCGGGAGGGTTAAATGAAGGAACTAGTTTTATTACCGGTAAAAGTTTGCATGATATTGCGATTACCGGAAAAGGGACTATCGATGGTCAAGGAAGTCCCTGGTGGCCTTATGCCAAAATGAAGGGCAATTATCATCGGCCCAGAATGATTGCTTTTAATCATTGCGATAAGATTTTGATTGAAGATGTTACCCTGCTGAATTCTCCGATGTTTCACATTGCTATAAGTGGTTCAGAAAATGTAACCGTTAATGGTGTTACAGTGCATGCTCCCTCTTCTACCGATCCGGTAGATCCAAGCCATAATACCGATGCCTGTGATGTTTCCGGACACCATATATTAATCGAGAATTGTAATATCAGTACTGGCGACGATGATTATACTTGCGGCGGCGGCACATCAGATGTTCTGATTAATAATTGTCATTACGGCAACGGGCACGGCGTTTCTATTGGCAGTGGTACCCGGGGAGGCGTATCTAATATAACAGTTGAAAATTGCACGTTCACTAATACAGATTGCGGTATTCGTATAAAGTCCGATAGAGACAGAGGGGGTATCGTGCAAAACATGACTTATAAGAACTTGAAAATGACTAACGTAGGCATTCCGATTTTGATGTACGGTTCTTATATGGCAAAAGAGAAGGAATATAGAGATCTGGAAAGAATCACTCCCGAAATAGCAGAAACATATCCGGCAGCCACGATTACAGATAAGACACCCATTTATCGCAATTTTATTTTCCAGAATATTACCGCTACGGTGGCGCCTGGAAAACGCGCAGGTCTAATCTGGGGCTTACCAGAGGCACCGGTGACGAATATACTTTTTCAGAATGTAAATATCACAGCAGATAGACCTTTTGGTATTTTCTTTGCAAAAAATGTTCAGTTTGAAAATTGCGATATCATTACCAGTGCAGGTAAAAACAAATTGGCCACTACCCATACTGAAATGAATAAGTAAAACTTGTCAACTTATTTTTGCATTTAATTTAAAGTATTACAAGATTCACGAATTAATGAAACAATTTGTTTTAGTCCACCAATGCCAAAATATTAATAGTTATTCACGATGATCTCATAAGAATGCCTCCATATTTGCTATCAGGGTCACATCTTTTTACTATGTGTTCATTGAGAAGTGCAAAAGAACCCGTCTACCTCGTCCAATCTCGCCACCGCTTCATTTTTTATGAGTGAAGGAGGCAGAGCAGTTATAGGTGAAATAAATTAATGGATTTTGACGGGTTTAATACCTGTTAATGTAGCCTTAACTGGAATTATATTACCGCTCTTATCAAAGAATAGGGAATCAATACAAACTTCTCTATGGTAACCCGCAGCTTGTCCCATTTTTATGCCATCGGGATAAGAAAATCTAT
>NZ_JBNQGD010000238.1:0-15628 GCF_050436765.1 Arachidicoccus sp.
TCATTGTGTGCCATTGATCCCTGATCCGACCTGTCGTCAATATCAAAGGATGTTCGGCCGTAGGTTGTTCTGATTTATTACTATCATCAAAGCTATGTATGATGGCTTTTTGAGACGGGGTGTAAAAAACCCTGTCCGTAAATAGACGTTGTTGTCCAAAACCCGTTTCCTGTTTTTTATAGGGCCATTGCACGGAACGTTTTTCTTTTAGAATGGAATAATTCAGCCCGCTTATATCGATATTTGTGCCTTCGGTTAACCGCGCGTGTTCATCATAGATTTCGGAAGGGTGCGTATAGTCAAATCCTTTAAAACCCATTTTTTGTGCAAAGTGACAAAGTATTTCCCCGTCAGCAAGCGCTTCGCCTGGAGTATCTGTTATCTTATTGAGGTACGTAATTCTTCTTTCCGAATTAGTCATCGTTCCTTCTTTTTCTGCCCAAGCAGCAGCGGGTAGAATCACATCTGCGTATTGTAATGTTTCAGGCTTGTCGCTAATTTCTTGCACCACGACAAATTTTGCTTTTTTCAATCCTTCTTCCGCTAGGCGTGCATTCGGTAGACTCACCAGTGGGTTGGTCCCCATTATCCAAATAGCTTTCAAACGCCCGTCATTGAGGGCTTCAAACATTTGTGTTGCGGTGTATCCTGCATCAGCAGAAATGGCCACCCCGCCCCAATATTGTTGCATAAACTTTCTGTCGGCTTCGCTGGTCAAGTTTTTATGCGCCGCTAGTAAATTAGCCAACCCGCCTACTTCTCTTCCGCCCATAGCGTTGGGTTGTCCAGTTAAGGAGAAAGGACCGCTACCTGGTTTGCCTATTTTTCCCGTAATCAAATTTAGATTTATCAGGCTTAGATTTTTGTTTACCCCGACTACACTTTGATTTAAACCCATTGTCCACATGGTTATAAAGCCTTTAGAAAGACCAATGTATGCTGCCACCTTACGCAAATCATTTTCGGAAACTCCGCAAATAGTCGCTGCTTCTTCCAGGGAATGTTGCATCACTTGCCTTTGATAGGCGTCAAAACCTTCGCTGTGATTTTTAATAAAATCAATATCGATTTGTCCATTTTCTATCAGCAATCTTCCAATGGCATGATGTAAGGTGATATCCGAACCCGGTTTTAGCTGAAGATGCACATCGGCAAGGCTACAAGTCTGCGTTTTACGCGGATCACTGACGATTATTTTCAAATGGGGATTGGCGACTTTTGCAGCTTCTACTCTTCTCCATAAAATTGGATGACACCAAGCCGGATTCGCTCCGGAGACAAAAATACAATCCGCTAATTCGATATCTTCGTAACAAAGCGGTACACTATCTTCACCCAGAGACATTTTGTAAGCGGCGACCGCGCTGCTCATGCAAAGTCTGGAATTGCTGTCAATATTGTTGCTGCCAATAAACCCTTTCATAAGTTTATTAGCCACATAATATTCTTCCGTTAGGTATTGACCGGATACATAAAATGCCACGCAGTCCGGCCCATATTTTTTGATGAGGGTAGTGAAAACGGCCGCGACTCTGTCCAAGGCGGTATCCCAGGAAACTCTTTGGCGAGGAAGAATTTTGTTGTAACGCATTTCGGGATAAAGTAACCGATCTGTTTTATCCATTACAGTATAATGCAAATTCATCCCTTTACTGCAAAGCATACCTTTATTGACCGGGTGATCTTCATCTCCCGAGAGCTGCAATTTACCTGCATTATCTTTGTGGATTTTTATGCCGCAACCTACGCCGCAATAGCAACAGGTCGTGGTAACTGTCTTTTTCGTCATAAATATGCCCCTCGCTTTGTCAAAATATTACGCGATTATTAAATCCCCTTCTACTTCCTGTTCATATTTAGGTTGTGCGAATTTTGTAATCAGTACGATCAATGAAATACCAATGATAGCGATACCTATATAATTAAACGCTTGTACATAACTAATCGTTTGACTCTTGAAAAGGAAACCGAAGACCATACCTCCGCAATTACCGCCTGCTCCGACAATTCCGCTTATCAGCCCGACATTATTTTTATTGATAAAGGGAACAATGCCGTAGGTGGCGCCATTCGCCATTTTTAAGAATAATGCGAATATGAGCATACAGATAATAGCCATTACCAATGTTCCGGCCGCAGCGAAAAAAAGTAGACAGACGCCCTCTAGTAAAAGCATTAATGCCAGAAAAATTCCTTTGCCACGTATACCATATTTCTTACCCGTTTTGTCCGAAACAAAACCCCCTAATGCACGCGCAAATAAATTCATCCCGCCAAAAATACCTGCACACAATCCGGCGGTTTGCAAAGAAAGATGAAAGCTGTCTACAAAGTGCAAGGAGGCTACATTGTCAAAAGTGATCTCCACGCCAAAACAGGTTGCATATCCGGCAGTAAGCGCCCAAATTCTTCCGTCTTTCAATATATGCCAGTCGGTCTTTTTCTTATGGGTTATGTGACCAATTTCGTTGAAGTTGCCAATGGGTGTGTCTTTGGTGTATTTAGCATACAGCCAGGCAGTCAACCACATGAGTACGCCTGGTACAATCATCGCATAACGCCAAGCTTCTTGTTTTGTGTAGCCGAAGCCTACGATAGTAGCAAAGATTAAGGGCATTACTATATTGGTTACACCGCCGCCAAGATTGCCCCAGCCTCCAGTAAAAGCATTTGCCGTACCTTTGATATTAGGGGCAAACATCATTGAAGTATGGTACTGTGTGATAACAAAAGAAGCCCCGATTATACCGATTGCTCCTCGAAAAATAAGCAGGGAAGTATAGCTATGAGCAAGGCCTACCAATATTACCGGTAGCGAACCTACCAGTAAAAGGCGAATAGCTGTTTTTCTGGGCCCCCAATTGTCACAGAGTTTTCCAATGATCAGTCGCGCAATAATTGTTGTCGAAACGGAAATGATAATCAAGTTACCTACTTGCGATTTGGTTAAATGCAAGTCGCCACGAATGGTCGGCATCAATGGTGCCAAGCCGAACCAACCAAAAAAGCAAATAAAAAACATGAACCAGGTGATATGAAAGGTCTTCATCTGAATACCCTTCAGACTAAAGACATTTAATTTTTCTAATGGTTTGTAGGATGAATTTGACATATTGAAAAAGTTTGAGCATTATAAAATTGTTGAGCGGCACTTAAACCTGATCAGGAACTAGTATTTGTACGTCAGAAAATCTGGTGTGATATTTATCATCAAGTAAACCCAATTTGCATTAAGACTTGCATTGGCAACATTCTTAACAGAGGAAGAGGCTAATAATGGCGTTGCAAAAAAATGACTATAGCCTGCTTCAAAACCGATAGCCTTATTTAATTGATAATTGCCGGTGAGATCCGTTTCTGTTCCAAAGTTTTTCTTTCTTCCATTCACATCATATGATGAAATTTCTTTGGCGCTATTAAACTGATGGAGGCCCCCACTTAGTATAAATTTGTTTGCAGTTTTGTAAGTAGCTTTTAAGTAATAATCTAGTAGTCCGTTTATGCCAAAAGGGCTAGCCACATAAAAATAATCCATGGAGCCCCAGAATTTATGAGGTGTTCCATAAAGGGGATCAAAGTTATGGCTTGTATTCCCGCTATTTCCACCCGAAGTATAATCCGCGCCTGGCCCCAGACTAAATTTCTTGTTGAAATTATAATTTGTGTATAGGCTTAACAAGCCGGCGCTTAATTTTTGCCCAATTGGATTGTTCCCAAATTGATAATAAGCAGAAGCGGTCATATTTAAATTGTCAAATGAATTATTGAAATATAGTCCGGTAGTCATTCTACCCCAGCCACCATTTTCATAATTTTTGGTGTCCGCATTGTCTAATTCATATTTATTAAATTGATCGGCAAGAAATAAGAAAGATGCCGCTCCTTTTTTCAGTTTTTTACCGGCATAAAAAAACTGCAGACTTTTATACATTGCACCACCATTGGTATTTGCTGTATAGTTGCCCGGCGGTGTGCTCACATAAATAGTACCGGAAGCATTCTCTTTATTTTGATTTTCGGCCGCACCCAGGTTAACCATCCAGGAAGCATCTTGATATTTTAATAGTGCCGCATCGTGACTTCTGCCTTGTTGTAACCAGTCAAGCGCACCAAGCAAACGTTGGTCGTCGTAGGATAATTCTTGACGGCCAATTTTTAAACTAAAGGATTTATTTTTTACATCTGGGTTACTTAATAAAATATCTGCCCAGGCTTGTTGCAATTTTAAGCCATTATTATTTGCCGTTGTAGTGCGATTAATGGTTGAAACATCCTGTCCCCAGACGCGCACGTCTTGCAAGGAAAGTCCAAATTCCAATCGATCCATTTTGTAGTCGAGATTTAGTCTGGTGCGTTGGGAGGTAAAAGAAGCGGGTTGAGCTCCTTTTGATAAGAGGGTACCTTGTCCATCTTTCAATTCGCTGCGCGTACGCAGTTGACCGCTAATGGTTAATTGGGACAACGCAGGGGTTAAGGCAGTGCAGCAAATAAACGTTGATAATGAAAGTTTAGCAATTGTATTTTTCATACATTTGGTGGGGTTTTTACGTTAATGAATAGATGTAGGAAACCTTTCCCGGTTAGGCTGCAACCTGCCGGGTTTTTTGTAAACTTACTTATGCGGCTACTCCCTGCTCAATGCCTATATAAATTTTGTCGCCTTCCACTTTTACCGGGTAGGTTTTAATACTACATTCTTCCGCATTCAGGCATTCTCCGGAGATTAATGAAAAAGTTTTTTTATGAAAAGGACATGCAATTTTGGGCTCGCCATTTTCTGAGCCGAGCATGCCTCGACTCAAAGCCATTTGCTGTCTATGCGGGCAAAGGTTCTGTGTAGCATACCACTCGTTTCTTCTTGTAAAGTAAAATAAGGCTATTTGTTCATTGCCGTATTTCACACAGACCCCTCCGTTGGGCGGAACGTCACTTACTTTGCAGGCAGCGAACCATGTCAGGTTTTCTGTATTTTTGTTGTCCATGATTGCGTTTTTTGTTAATGAATAGATGATTTGTTTATTGCTTTAGAAGGACAAAAAAGCTGCAACTATTATTTGCCCCTTATCTTTTTTACTTTTATTTATTTCCATTCGACAGCTCTTTTTTGTTCTCTCATCGCTTCAAATTTTACTTCGGGATCTTTTTCTCCTGGTGCATTCACGAAATGTGAGAAACGTTTACGTAATTCGGGCGACTCTATTACTTCTTTCCATTCGCACTTATAACTATCTATCAATAATTTCATGGCGGCTTCCAATTCAGCATTCAGCCCTAAACTATCGTTAACGATCACGTTGCGCAGATAATCTATGCCACCGTCCATTTTGTTCAGCCAGGTTGCTGTCCGCATTAATGGTTCAGCAGTTTTGATATAAAACATTAAAAAACGATCAATATATTTTATGCAAGTTTCACTATCAATATCGGAGGCTAATAATAGTGCGTGCTGTGGCTTTGAGCCACCATTACCGCAGACATATAGATTCCAGCCTTTTTCTGTGGCGATGATGCCAAAGTCTTTTGATTGCGCTTCGGCACATTCGCGTATACAACCGGAAACAGCCGATTTTAGTTTATGTGGTGAACGCAGTCCCCGATATCTTTCTTCAATTTGAATCGCGAAGCTGACGCTGTCGTGCAATCCGAAACGGCACCAGGTAGATCCTACACAACTCTTAACAGTACGCAATGCTTTTCCATAAGCATGGCCGCTTTCAAAACCCGCATTTATTAACTCTTCCCAAATTGCGGGTAAATCATCTACATGTGCACCAAACATGTCAATTCTCTGCCCGCCGGTAATTTTAGTGTATAAGTTGTATTTTTTAGCCACTTCACCAATCACTATTAATTTGTCGGGTGTAATTTCTCCTCCCGGAATGCGTGGCACTACAGAATAGGTGCCTCCTTTTTGGATATTGGCCAGAAAGCGATCGTTGCTGTCTTGTGCGGTGTCGTTTCCCTTTTTAAGAATCATTTCATTCCAAAGGCTTGCCAAAATAGAGCTTACAGCAGGCTTGCAAATCTCGCAACCATCACCCCTTCCTATTGCATCTAATATCTCGTCGAAACTTTTTAATTCTTTTAATTTTACAATATCATATAGTTCCTGTCTCGAGTAGTCGAAGTGCTCGCACAAAACATTACGAACATATTTGCCCTCGGATTTCATGGTATGTATCATCAGATCCTTGATCATAGGAACGCAGCCACTGCAACCTGTACCCGCTTTGGTGCATTTTTTAATAGCATCTACAGATTCACACCCTAGTTCGCTTACGGCATGACAGATTTCGGCTTTGGTAATACCCTCACAGCTACAAATGATGGCATCGTCAGGAAGCGCAACGATACCCGCACCTTCCGGCTTGTTATTCTCCTGTGGCTTCATTATTAACTCTTCCGAATTGGGGGGCAGAGGGATTTTGTTTTTGTAATTCTGAACAAGAAGATTGTATTGTGCCGCTTCGCCGACCAATATTCCTCCCAATAAATAGCGGCCATCCAAAGAGACATTCAGGCGTTTATATATTTGGTTGATCTTATCTTCGAAAACAATGGTGCGTCCCTTATCTATTGTCAAAAAAGGGTCCCCAAAACTCGCAACATCAATACCAATTAATTTAAGTTTGGTACTCATATCAAATCCGGTGAAAGTCTTAAGCTGCTTTGTTGAAGAACTTCCTTCATAGATATTGGATGCCACAATCTCGGCCATTTCGTAGCCGGGCGCCACCAAGCCGTATACCATGTCTTCATGGACGGCACATTCTCCGATGGCGTATATATCAGGGTCGCTAGTTTCCAAATTATTATTTACAACGATACCTCCGCGGCTGCCAACATTTAAACCGCATTGCCTTGCCAGTTCATCTCTTGCTCTAATGCCTGTTGATATTACTAACATGTCGACAGATAATTCACTTTCATCTACAAACTGGATTCCGGTTATTCGTTCTTCTCCTAAAACTTGATAGGTATGTTTATTGGTATGAATACTTAAACCAAGTGCGGTTAATTTATTTTTTAAAGTCGCAGCGCCTGCGTCATCCAACTGTCTGGGCATTAATCGTCCGGCAAATTCGATTACATGTGTTTTGTTGATGCCCAGATCTAACATGGCTTTTGCTGCTTCAAGTCCTAATAGGCCCCCGCCTAATACGGCTGCTTTCTTTACTTTTTTTGCGTAAGCGGTAATCATTTCCAAATCCTCGATGGTTCGATAAACAAATACGCCTTCTTTTTCGATACCATGAATGGGTGGTACCATCGCGGAGGAACCGGTCGCCATGACTAGATAATCGTAAGTTTCGCAAATGCCTTTATGGGAGAGGATTGTTTTATTCGCTCTGTCTATGCTCTGAACTGGATCGCCTAGATGAAGTGTAATATTGTTTTCTCTATACCATTCTTTAGAAGACATTGATAATTCCTCTGCCGATTTACCCGCAAAATATTCGCTCAAATGAACACGGTCATATGCCGGCCTTATCTCTTCACCAAAAACGGCAATGGTAAAATGTGTTGTTCCTGCTTTTTTAATTAATTTCTCGCAAAATTTATAGCTAACCATCCCGTTTCCTATGACGACTATTTTTATTTTCATATTATACTTTTTAGATTGAGTGGAGGAAATTTAATAAATTATAATAAATTCTATATAATATAATTAATTGTTTTGAGTCATAAATAATATATTTTTGTACTGATTATATAGTAAAATTAATGACTAAAATAGCTACAATAGTTAGTTTTTAGATTTTTATTTCACATATTTTAAAACATAATTTGAAATATTATGATATTTCCTTTAGTTTCATTAGTAGGTGCCGGACCCGGTGACCCAGAACTTATTACGCTGAAAGCGATTAAGGCAATAGAAAAAGCTGATGTAATATTATATGATGCATTGGCAAATGAAGAATTGCTCAATTATGCAAATGACCTATGTATAAAAAAGTTCGTAGGTAAGCGGATGGGCTGCCATTTCCTATCCCAAGATGAGATTAATGCTACAATAATTGATCATGCGCTGACCTATGGCCGCGTTGTCCGATTAAAAGGAGGTGACCCGTTTGTATTCGGAAGAGCGCAAGAAGAAATTGAAGCGGCAAATGCAGCAGGAATTTTTGTGGAAATAATTCCCGGTATTTCAAGTGCTCTAGCCGTACCGGCCATGCAAATGATCCCACTTACTTGCAGGGGAATAAGCGAAAGCTTTTGGGTCGTGACAGGAACAACCAAGACCGGCGGGATCTCTACAGATATCCATTTAGCGGCCCAATCGACTGCTACTGTTGTAATATTAATGGCTATGAGTAAATTGGAGATGATAATGGATATTTTTAGTATTGCTGGTAAAAGAGATACCCCAGTCACTATTATTCAGGATGGTACGACCAAAAATGAAAAAGTAATTTCTGGTACTGTAAAGGATATTTATTTCAGAGCGCTAAACGAAGGCTTATCAAATCCCGCAATTATAATCGTAGGAGAGGTAACTACCATTGGGCATAATTTCTTAAAGATTCAATCTTCTATTCGGGCTAATGAGTTGTCTTCGGTTGCCGGTCCTCGCGAGGTCTTCAGAAATTAAGAGGTACCAACGTTGACGCTCGAACTACTTGCCAAGTACGAGGCGTGCTGGAGTTAGTCTTTGGTCATTGGGGAGATAAATGAAGGGGTAAAATTGTTTTAATGAGCGAATCCTTAAGGGAGAAATCAGGTGATTAATTTTAATTTTAGGAATTTTTATGTAAAGTTCCTTAACTTTACCGTAACATTTACCCAGTAACAATCTTCATGCTTTCCCACCAGAATCATTCAGATGAACAATTGGCAGAACTGCTAAAAGGCGGTGATGAGGAGGCTTTTGCCCAATTATTTGAACGGCATAAAAGTAAGGTTTATGCTTATGCTTATAAATGGACAAAATCAAAAGCAGAAGCGGAGGAAATAACCCAGGACATATTTGTGAATTTATGGATTAATAGAAACAAACTTCCGGATATACTAAACGTTTCTGCATATATCTATAAAATAGCGGTGAACAAAACTTATGACTATTTGCGCTCGAATAAGGCGAAGGAATTTATGATGAAACAATTTGCTGCGCTGTGCCCTCAGAAATCTTCTGCTGAAAGTGCAGAATATGATTATCTTTTGAAAGAAAACGAAGGGATCGTTTCCCGGGCAATTAGTCAATTGTCACAACAAAAACAGCGCATTTTTTATTTAAGTACCCAGGAGGCTAAAACCCCTAAAGAGATTGCCAAAGATCTCAACCTTACGTCCAGTACCGTTAGGTCTCATCTTTCTGATGCTATTCAACATATTAGAACTTCGCTCAAGGGTGTTTCCTTCGTCATTTTTTTCGTTTTTGTAAATTATTTTAAATAAAATACAAAAAAACATCTTTCTGTCTCTGCGTTTCACATTAACGATCCGTCTTACTATTGGAAACTTTGTAGAAATATCTAAAATCAGTTTCCGTATTTTATGGATGAACAACAGCGAATACGTTTAGAAGAACTTTTAAAGAAATACGAAAACAAACAACTTTCAGAAGAAGAGGTTTTGGCCTTTCATGAATTGTTACAATTGGGCGGTGCAAAAGATTTATTCGCATCTTTTACCATTAGGGCAGAAAATGAAAATGCCTCCAATACATTTAATGATAATCCTGATTGGAAAAAGCTTTGGCTTGATGTTCAAATCAAATCTGGACTGAAAAAAAGAAGCAGGCTATTGTACTATTATAAATGGGCCGGCGTCGCCGCAGTTTTCTTCCTTTTTATCGCAGTATCGGCAGTTATATATAACAAGAAACCATCCAATAATACTGCGTCAAAGATTGCTGCTAATAACATGGTAGATATGGCACCAGGTCATAATGGAGCGATACTTACCCTCGGAGATGGTTCCCATATTGTAATTGATAGTTTAAATAATGGCAATATTGCGAAGCAAGGTGCTGTAAATGTTGTGAAAAAAAATGGGGCGCTGATTTATCAAGCCAGTCAGCAAACAGCGCAAAAGACCACGGTATTTAATACTATGACCACGCCTAGAGGAAGGCAGTTTCAACTTGTTTTACCTGATGGCACCAGGGTATGGCTAAATGCGTCTTCCTCCATTACCTATCCTACCGCGTTCTCTGGTAAGGAAAGAAAAGTCAGCATCAGTGGGGAGGCTTATTTTGAAGTAGTGCATAATAGGGCAATGCCATTTAAGGTGGAAGTGGGGGGGCAAATTGTCGAAGATTTAGGTACCCATTTTAATATTATGGCTTATCCTGATGAAAAGATGATAGCCACTACACTCGTGGAAGGTTCAATTAAATTAATCAATGGTCATGTTAATCGAATTTTAAAGCCCGGGCAGCAAGCCCGGTTAGATAAATTATCTGGAATTATAGCACTTAAAGATATAGACACTAGTCAAATTATTGCATGGGTGCATGGTCAGATTGTGCTAGATAATACTTCCATTGCAGAATTGATGCGTCAGATATCAAGATGGTATAATGTAGATGTCCAAATTAATGGTGATTTTACTAAACGTCAGTTTGGTGGTACCATAGACCGCAATGTAAACCTATCCTATGTTTTGGATGCCTTGAAGGCCAATGGTATTGATGCTAAACTTCAAGACAATAAGGTAATTGTTTCCCCAGAATAAAATTAATAAAAGTTAAAACTAAAACTAAAACTATAAATATGAAAACGTAATTATTTAGAAGCTGAAAAAGTTCATAGAAAACCGGATTACGATTGGTACTCGAAACCCGGCTATTATTTGGGCAATCGGCAAATATTTTACTACTAAGACATCTATTCACGTAAAACCCAAACATTACAAAAGTATGGAACATTCTGCTACATGCCAAGTTTCTAATAGTAGAGACTACTTACTCAAAAAAATGTGGAAAATTATGAGACTGACTACAATTCTCATTTTGGTTACCGCCCTCCACGTCAGTGCAAGGAGTGATGCACAAAAAATAAATCTACAAGACCCTGCAATAAGACTGGAGAAGGCACTTTCTGTAATTCAAAAGCAATCTGGTTATTCATTTTTCTGGGATCAGCAACTTATTTCGAAAACGCCACCCATTTCAGTAAATATTAAAAATGGAACTTTAACTGACGCATTGAACGCCTGCTTAAGTGGTCAGCCTTTTACCTATAAAATAAAAGACAAGTTTGTTTACATTGAACCAAAACCTTTCAAAACGCCTGCATCTATAATTGCTAAAAGTTTAGATGCAGGAAGTATGCTAAATATTTCAATCAGGGGTAAAGTAGTTGACGAGTCTGGCAAACCCATTGCTGGAGCCACTGTAAGAGTTTTGGATGTTGATAAAGGAGCTATTACCAATGCTGACGGTGAATTCACAATTGATCTCCCAAATAATGGATTTACAATTATTGTCAGTAGCGTTGGGTATGAATCAAAAGAGACGAAAACTGACGGGACGCATTTTATCACCATTGTTTTGAAGCAAAAAGTGAACGAGTTAGATAATGCTGTTGTGATTGGTTATGGTTCCACTAAAAAGAAAGATTTGACTGGATCGGTATCAGTTATCAATCCAAAAGATATTCAGGACGTGCCTTTCCTTTCCGTTGATAATGCTTTGGCTGGAAAGGCAGCCGGAGTGCAGGTAACAAAAACAGATGGGACTCCAGGCGGAGCAGTAAGAATACGCGTTCGGGGCTCTACTTCCATATTAGGAGGTAACGACCCATTATATGTAATTGATGGTGTCCCTATTCAAGTGAAGAGTAATTTTATCAATCCCGGTTTTGATGTCTCTAGTCCGGTAGGTAATGATGTAACTGGTTATGGTGGGGTAAGTGCGGGGATGTCTACGGCTTTTGTCAATGGACTGAACAGTATTGGTGGCCTCAATATAAATGATATTGCATCTATTACTATCCTAAAGGATGCGGCTTCTACAGCTATCTATGGATCTAAGGCAGCTAATGGTGTAGTGATTATTACTACTAAAAAAGGCAAGAAGGATATGAAGCCGCAAATTATTTTTAGTTATTCCGGAACTTATACCAAGCCAATCACTCCAAAGTTATTGAATAAAGCTCAGTACAAAATGTTGCTTACAGAAGCCGCTGTCAATGATTCCGTGTACAATCATTTAATGGGCTACCCCATTCCTGCGGAAGAATATGCTATCATTCACTCTCCAGACACTTATTTCGGTAAAGCCAATACCAATTGGATAGATCAGGTTACACGAAACACCTATTCAAATGATGCGGAGGTTTCTGTAAGGGGAGGAGGATCAGCCTCTACTTATTATAGTTCTATCTCTTATAATACTACTCCCGGAGTTATAAAGAATAGTAATTATCAACGCATCGCAGGTAAACTTAATCTTGAAAACGAAATAGGCAAACATCTGAGCTTTATTACCAATCTGGATATGGGATATACCTCTCAAAACATAACAGATGGCGCCTATCAACAAGCACTACGTGCGAGACCAGACTATGCGCCTTACGATTCTACAGGTGCCTATACAGATTTTAGTAAGGTGGGTTTGAGCTATTTTGGTTATCAAAACCCTGTGGCGATGCTTTCAGCTATTAATGATGCCAAAACCTTTAGTATGCTCGGGTCACTTACAGGCATTTATGAATTTTCGCCAAAATTGAAATTTAAAAGTTCAGTTTCTTTAAATAGACAAGATTATTCTCAGCGCAATTATACGCCAAGTTATCTTTCCATTGGCAGTTTCTATGGAAATGTTGAAAATAATGGAGGTATTGGAAGCAACACGAATAGTCATATAACTAATTGGATCGTTGAAAATACATTAACTTACAACAATATCTTTAATGAAAAGCATTCTTTGGATTTATTGGGGGGGACTTCTTATGAAACCAATAAATATAGTTTCTTTAGTGCGACGGCTTCAGGTTATCCGAATGATAATGTACTAAATAGTTTATCTTCAGCTGTTACACCACTCTTTACTAAAGGCGATAATCCAAGTAAACCACAAAGTTATTTAGTATCTTATTACCTACGTGCCAATTATGGTTATATGGATAAGTACCTATTTACTTTTACGGGTCGTGCCGATGGCTCTTCAAAATTTGGACCGGAAAATAAATTTGGGCTTTTCCCTTCGGGAGCGATTGGCTGGCGTATTTCAAAGGAGAACTTTTTGAAAAATGTTTATTGGATTGATGATATTAAATTTAGAGCCAGTTATGGGTCAACAGGTACGCAGAATATTGGAGATCAAATGTACCGCACTTTGTATGCGCCATACGCCTATGCGGGCTCCAGTGCACTCCTTCCAACTCAATTAGGCAATCCGGCCATTAGGTGGGAGACGACCAACGAAACGGATGCAGGAGTTGATTTCTCTTTTTTCAAAAATAGGTTGCAAGGTACCTTTGACTATTATAAAAAACAAACCAATAATGCTCTGCTGTCTTTGCCATTAACGCCTAGTAGTAGTTACCCTTCGCTTTTGGGTAACGTGGCTAGCCTTAGAAATAGTGGTTATGAATTCTCTTTACAAGGTGATATTATTCGTACAAAGGACTTTCGTTGGAATGCTTCTCTCAATATTACCTGGGCAAAATCTCTTGTAACTAAATTAAGTGCCAGTGCAGATCTTAGCCAAATTGGTGACTTAACCGGGCTGGAAGATGGCAATACAGCACTCATTGAGGGCAAACCATTGGGATTAATTACTGGCATAAAAGTTACCGGTATTATTAAAACGCAGGCACAATTAGATGCTTATAAGAAAGCTTTAGGGGATAATGCTGATCCAAGTTTGGGCGGTTTTTTTGCGGGCGTTTCTTTAGGTGATCCGATGTATGCACTGGACGCCACCGGTTACCCCTTATTTAATCAAGTTATTGGTAGTGGAGCTCCTAAGTATTATGGCGGTTTTACGCAAGGGTTTACCTACAAAAATTTTGAGCTTAACTTTTATTTTACCTACTCAGAAGGTGGTGAATTAATGTGGGGAGATGGTGTATCAAGTATTAATTTTCAAAACACGGCTAATAAAAATGCAATTGCTTTAAATAGATATACACCAGAAAATACGAATACAAATCAACCGCGTTTGGTTTTGTACGATCAATCACTGTTGTATAATACGAGTTTAAGTGTTTATAATTCATCCTATATTAAGTTGAGGACACTTACCATAAATTATCATTTCCCAGAATCTAAATGGATGAAGAAGGCGGGTGTTAATACAGCAGGCATATTTTGTTCCGCATCTAATCTTTTTACAATTACCTCTTATCCAGGCAATGACCCGGAAACTTCTGACGATTCTTACAGTGTAGCCGGTGGATATTTTGATGTAAGTAACTACCCGACCGTGAAGACTTTTACATTGGGCTTGAAAATAGGTTTCTAATAAGCAAATTAAAAAATTAAGAGATGAAAAATATTTGTAAGATATATGGACTTCTAATATTGTCCGCATTGATTTCTTGTGGCAAGCAATTGAATGTTTTTCCAACAACGTCTGAGGTGGATGGCAACGTAATTACAGATCTGCAAGGTGCAAAAACGACCCTTAACGGCGTTTATTATTTGTTTGCTGATGCGGGTGTTGATTATAATAACAATCCTTCTATTTTGTGGTGCGATCTTAACGAGACGATACCTTCAGAATTAAGCGGATTAATGACCTACCCCTATGGTGGGAGTGTTTTTGCAAATCATTCCTATATTGCTACAACGTCTGGAGTTGGTAATATTTGGAATTATGGGTATAAAATAGTGAATGCTGCCAATGGTTTTTTAAAGAATATAGCGACCGCTACGAATATTCCGGCAAGTGATAAGCAGTCTATGATCGCTGAGGCAAAATTCTTACGTGCCTATGCAAATGCAGAGCTTTTATTCTTTTATGGTCAATATGATGATATAACCAGTGATTACGGCATTATCCTAAGAAAAGATTTTATCACTACCGAGAATGTGACGTTACCAAGGAATACAGTGAAAGAAAGTTATGATTTTATACTCTCTGATGTAGATAGTGCTATTGCCGGGCTGCCTAATCTGAATTCGAAAAATTATTATGCGAATGTCTGGACGGCGAAATTATTAAAGGCGCGTGTCTTAATGGAGCGCGCATCGAATGGCGATTACACGCAGGCCCAGAGTCTTTGTGCAGATATTATTACCAACGGCCCCTTTGCCTTGGAGAATAGTACCAAAGATATATTTCTTTCAAAAGGTCTAAGTAGTAGTGAAGTAATACTTGGAATAAAACCGTTTTCGAATGATATATATAAATTCAATGAATATTTGGATTATTATCAAGCGGTAGGAAGTGATTCACTGGTAAGTCTACTTTCAGGTGATCCACGGAGTCAATGGATATATCAAACGATTCCAAATCCGTATTTCGGAACGCCCATGCATGTATTTAAAAAATATTATCCCGGAATGGTTGATCATCCAAGCCCTACAGATAATTCGAGTGTCAGTTATGCTATGCGCCTTTCAGAGGCTTATCTTTTAGAAGCTGAAGCTATCACTGACGGCGGTGGTAATATAGATGATGCAAAGGCCTTAGTAAAATGTGTTCTGTCGCTTGCGGGCATCACTGATTTTT